>JAZRPX010000048.1:0-16434 GCA_045649445.1 Acutalibacteraceae bacterium
ATTACAACTGAAATTGGCTCTCAAGGTGCTGTTTGTGCAGGTGGCAGATATGATGGATTATCTGAGGATTTAGGTGGACCAAATCTTCCTTCATTAGGATTTGCTATGGGTCTTGAAAGAGTTTTGATTTTAATGGAAAAACAGGGTTGTGTCTTCCCTTCTGATTCAGTTGCTGATGTTTATATTGCTCCTATGGGTGAAAAAGCAAAAATGGAAGCTATTAAACTTTGTAATTCATTAAGAGAAGAAGGATTTGTGGCTGTTACCGATATGTCAGACAGAGGGTTAAAAGCACAAATGAAATTTGCTAATAAAATTGGTGCTAAATTTAGTATTGTAATCGGTGACGATGAAATTGAAACTAAAAAAGCAATGCTTAAAAACATGCTAAATGGTGAGACTTTTGAAGTTTCTTTACCTGATGGTTTAGTTAATTCAGTGTACAAAGCAAATTTAGATGTTATTTTAGAAGATATTGAAGAAGCAAGTAATAAGCTTTAAGAGGTGTAGTATGTTAGATTTTATGGGTAATATGAGAAGAACTCACTATTGCGGTGTTCTTCGCAGAGAAGATGAAAACAAAGAAGTTGTAGTTTGCGGTTTCGTACAAAGACAAAGAGATTTAGGCCAGTTAATTTTTATTGATTTAAGAGATAGAACTGGTGTGGTTCAACTTGCATTTGATGATAATACAGATAAAGATATTTTCTCAAAAGCAAACGAAACTCGTTCTGAATATGTTGTAATGGCTAAAGGCATTGTTAAAATTCGCTCTTCTATTAACAAGGAAATTCCTACAGGTGAAATTGAAATTTCTGTAAATGAATATAAAATTCTTTCAACTGCAGAAACTCCACCTTTTGAAATCGTTGAAAACTCAAATGTTAAAGAAGAACTTCGTTGTAAATATCGTTATTTAGATTTAAGAAGACCAGATTTGCAAAGAAATATAATAATGCGTCATAAAATAACAAAAGTAATTAGAGATTATTATGATGAGCAAGGTTTTATCGAAATAGAAACCCCTATGCTTATCAAATCAACTCCGGAAGGTGCGAGAGATTATCTTGTGCCATCAAGATTATATCATGGTGAGTTTTACGCGCTTCCACAATCGCCACAAATTTATAAACAATTGCTTATGGTTTCTGGTTTTGATAAATATATGCAAATTGCTCGTTGCTTTAGAGATGAAGATTTGCGTGCGGATAGACAACCTGAATTTACTCAAATTGACTTGGAAATGTCTTATGTTGACATTGAAGATGTATTATCTGTAAATGAGGGCTTTGTTAAAAGATTATTTAAAGAAATTCTAGATGTTGATGTTAAATTACCACTTCCAAGAATGACATATTTAGATGCAATGAATTTATACGGTTCTGATAAACCAGATTTAAGATTTGATATGAAAATAACTGATTTATCTGATATCGTTAAAAATTGCGGTTTTGGCGTGTTTGAAGGCGCTATTCAAAATGGTGGTAGTGTTAGAGCTATATGTGCTAAAAATGCGGTTGAAGCTTATACAAGAAAAAATATAGATAGATTAACAGAAAGCGCCAAAGGAATTGGAGCTAAAGGTCTTGCGTGGATAAGAATTACAGAAGACGGAGTTGCATCATCTTTTGGTAAATTCATTAGCGAAGATATAATGAATGCTATAATTGAAAAATGCGATGCAAAACTAGGTGATGTTATAGTAATTGTTGCTGACAAAGATAAAGTTACTTTGCCTGTTCTTGGTGCTTTGAGACTTGAAATGGCTAATAAGCTAGATATTATTCCAAAAGATGAGTATAATTTAGTTTGGATTACAGAATTTCCTTTCTTTGAATATAACGATGAAACTGGTAATTGGGATGCTATGCATCATCCTTTTACATCTCCACTTGATGAATGTATTGATTATCTTGAAACCGATCCTGGAAAAGTAAGAGCTAAAGCTTACGATTTGGTGATGAATGGTACTGAAATGTCATCTGGTTCAATTAGAATTACTAATCCGGATTTACAAAAGAAAATGTTTAATGCTCTTGGTCTTTCTGATGAAGAAGCTCAAGAAAAATTCGGATTTTTAACTGATGCATTTAAGTATGGTGCTCCTCCTCATGGTGGAATGGGTATCGGTCTTGATAGACTTTGTATGATTATGTTAAAATGTGAATCATTAAGAGATGTAATAGCTTTCCCTAAAATGCAAAACGCTAGAGATTTAATGAGTGAATCCCCTGCTCCTTGCGATGAGCAACAACTTATAGATCTTGGTATAAATTTTAATAAAGAATAAATTAAAAAACGCAGTTCAAATGAACTGCGTTTTTTTAATCTTCGTTATCTAATAAACTATTATCATCAAAAACTTTTTCGGTTTCTAATGCATCTCTGTGAATCATTCTTCCATTATGATAAACAAATTCAGGTAAATCTTTACTAGTTTCGCTTTGGTTTTGAATATCCAAATTGCTAGAATTAATTTTTTCAAAGACTGATTTAGATGATTCTTCAGGATGTTCTTCGTAATAAGGATCTAAAATATATTTTTTTATAGGTGGAAAAGTGAAAAATGCAATAGTATAAAATACAATTCCAAAGGATAAAACCATAAAGAATAATATCATAAGACCGTAAACAAAAGCATTGCCACTTATAATGGTGAAATAAACTAAAATTGCATTAATAGAAAGCCAAAATAACAATACCAATGACAAAATAATGTTTCTACCAAAGCAAAGCATTGAAAATATAAAAGAATTTTTGATGATTTCTTTTACTTTCAATTTCAAAGTCACAACCATCATATAAACATAATAACTTGCAACGATAACGGCTAAAGTAATAAAAAACGAAACGCCAAGACCTAATTTATAAAACCAACCTTGTTCCGCTAAAGAATAATAAAAGCGAATTGCGAAAAATATAATCCAACAAACAATGTATTGAAGTGTTGAAATTGCAATGCTTTGCTTAAAGTTTTCTTTAAAAGCTTTTTTAAAATCTTCAAAAAAGAAACAAGGTTCCTCTCTTACAAAGTCTCTAAGAATTTTTATTACAGCAGAGGTTAATGGACCTAAAAGAATCAGTGGTGAAAAAGTAAACAACGTCCATAAATCAGCAACTTCGCCAAAGATTTTTGTTAACGCAAAACTTAAACCAGTTATAACAATAAAAAGCAAAGTGATTGCTGTAAAATAAAACATATTAAGAATTATTATTTTGAAAAACTTCTCTTTTAATATTTCAAAATATTTTGAAATTGAGTTTTTTTCTAAAGTATTAACTGCCATAAAAACTAACTCCGTTATCTTGATGCTTTAGGATGAAATTTAGTATATGTATTTTCGTATTTTTGTTTAATGATTTGAGAATATACTTGTGTGGAAGACATTCCAGAATGTCCTAGCATCTCTTTGATATCCTTTATACCTGCTCCATTTTCAAGCAAGTGAGTAGCAAAAGAATGTCTTATAGTATGTGGTGTTATTGTTTTTTCTATACCACCTGATTGCGCATATGCTTTGATTATTTTCCAAAATCCCTGTCTAGTCATTCTAGATCCATTCATATTGACGAAAAGTGATCTTTCGGATTTTTCAACTACCAAAGAGTTTCTAACGGTATTAAGATAGTTTTCAATAGATTTTACTGCTGAACGATAAACAGGTACAATTCTTTCTGTGTTTTTAGAATGGCAAGAAATAATTCCTATTTGTAAATTAATATCATCAATATTTAAATCAATTAACTCTGAAACTCTAAGACCTGTAGCGTACAAAAGTTCAAGCATAGCTTTATCTCTGCAACCGCGAAGAGTAGAAACATTTGGTTGAGAAATTAATATATCAATTTCGTTTTGTGTTAAAATTTCAGGTAATTTTGTTGCATTCTTTTTAATTTTAACTTCCTTTGCCGGATTATTCTTAACAAGACCAATGCTAATCAAAAAGTCGAAAAAACTTTTTATAGAAGCTAAATTTCTAACTTGTGTTGATTGAGTTTTACCAAGTTGTTTTAAATAATTTAAATAATCATTTATGTTTTCTGAATTAGTCTTTTTTAATGAAATTGAATTCAAATCTATATACGACAAAAAGACCCTTATATCTCTGACATAAGAATCTATAGTATTTTTTGAAGATTTTTTAACATGATTTAAATAATCTGTAAAATCTTTTAAATACTCCTTCATCGTTTTTGACATTCCTTTTTTGAAAATTCTATAAATTAAATTTTTCTACAAAACAACTTGAGAAAAATGAAAAAACCGTTGCACAAAACACACATAATAAGTAGTGTATTAAATATTTATATAAATAATTTTTAAAATTGATTGATATTTTTTCGTTTTTAAAACAAAATTTAAATAAACTTTTAGAAAAGGATATTGAATGTTTTAAACTCAATATATAATTAATTGAAAATAAAAACAGCCCTGGTAAAATACAAACAAAGAAAAATGACATTCCTTCATATCCATACACTTTGTAAAAATAAGCTGTTATACTACCAAATCCAAATGAATATAGAAATGATAAAACAAACGATATCGCGTTCCCTATTAAACATAACCCAAAAATAAAATTGATAAATACTAAAATAAAGAAAAAGATTAAATATTGCTTTAAAACATTGAAATAATCACTTGACTTTAAAAACGATATATATGAATCAATATAACTATCGAGCTCATAAAAATTGTTGTTTTCACATACATAAATAGAAAAGGCAGAAACAACAAATCCAATCAAAAACAAAATAGTTAAAATAACGAAACTCAAATCATTCTTTAATACACTTGAATTACTGTCAGTATTTTTTAATAAAATTGATTTAGTCAAAAAAATCACCCTTTGTTTTTCTTGATAGTAAAACCTATGAAAACAAAGGACAACTTATTACTAATTCAAATTCAAAAAAATAATTATGTAAACAGTGCTTTAGTATTATAACAAATATATTTTTGAAAATCAATGAAAAAAATCGATTTTTAAACTTTTCATATAATATTACAAATTTTGATGTGTATTTTTATGTTAAGTGACGAATTTTTATGTAAACCTATTATGTAAACCACAATTTCTTGTGTTTCATGTAAAAGCATTGCGCATTAAATGTTACAAAATGTAACCAATAAACATTTGCATTAGTTACATTTTAATAACAATTTATTAATTCAACAAATCTTTTTGCTTCATAAAATTCATTGAAATAAGACGGAGATACCCTTATTGTACCTGTTTCTTCTGTGTTAAATTTATGATGTGCTAACGGTGAACAGTGTAAACCTGATCTAACGTAAACGTTGTTTTTGTTCAGGTAAGCTGAAACAGCATCACTTTTCTCCCCTTCTATATTAAAAGATAAAACAGGAATTTCTGGTTTGTTATATAATATTACGTTTTCATTTTTAGAAAGTTTTTCATAAATGAATTCGATAATAGTCTTTTCTTTAGCTATAATTTCATTTCTATGATTTTTAACAAAATCTATCCCTGCAGAAATTCCGAAAATGCCCGGAACATTAATTGTTCCACTTTCGTATTTATCTGGTAAGAAATCAGGTTGATTAAATGATGCTGAAACGCTGCCTGTACCACCATGAATTAACACATTGGGCTTGTTGTTAGTTATTAAAATTCCTGTGCCCATTGGTGCATATAATCCTTTATGCGGTGCTATGCATAAACAATCAATGCAATCGCGTGACATATTAATTTCTTCAATACCTGCAGTTTGTGCAGCATCAACAATAAAAAATAATTTATATTGTTTACATAGCATTCCTATTCTTTTTACAGGAAGTTTTACTCCAAATACATTTGAACCATGAGTACAAATAATTCCCTTGGTATTTGATTTGATTAATTTTTTAATGTTGTTTATTGTATTATCATCATTATTTATATCAACTTCAAAAATATTTAAATTAACATCATTTTTGCTTAATTCAAAAGCAGTTCTAGCAACGCTATTGTGTTCTAAATCAGAAATTAAAAAATGATCACCTTTATTTAATAAACCCTTCATAGCAATGTTGATTGAGGTAGTACAATTTGGAGTAAACACAACATTTTCATAAGATTTTGCTCCAAAAAAACTTGCAACTTTCTCTCTAATTTTAAATATTTGTTCAGAAGTAGATAAAGATAGATTATGCCCACTTCTCCCAGGATTAGAACTAAATAAATTCATTGCTTTATTAACTGCACAATAAACAGATTGTGGCTTTTTATTTGTGGTTGCAGCATTATCAAAATATATCAATTTAATCAACTCTCGTTAATTATTTTATTAGATTCAAGAATTTTAATTGCAACATCCTTATCACCTTCTACGATTAGAATGCTGTAACCACACCCTTTGTTTTGCAAAGATGTTCCTCTTTCGATAGTTGAGTTTATATTGTTCTTTTTTAAAATTTCTTTAGCTTTAAAAGCTTTGTTAACCGAACCAATATATATAAGTTCTTTATTCATATTTTACCTCCTTGAGTTATAAAAAAATAACCTTAGTACATTTTATGCACTAAGGTTATAAATTGTAATTATTTAAATTAATAAAGCGATAGCTTTTGATGCTATCCCATCGCCTGAACCGGTAAAACCAAGTTCTTCTTCAGTAGTTGCTTTTACGCTTATACAATCAACATCAACATTACAAGCATCTGCTATATTTTTTCTCATATTATCAATATAGGTTCGCATTTTTGGCTTTTGAGCAATAATTATTGAATCTATGTTTCCTATTTTGTATCCCTTTTTATTAATGAGTTTTACAACTTCTTTTAATAAAATTAACGAGTCTGCATTTTTGAATTTTTCATCTGTATCAGGAAACAAGACACCAATATCTCCTAGAGCGGCGGCTCCTAAAATTGCATCAGAAATAGCGTGTAATAAAACATCAGCGTCAGAATGACCTAATAAACCTTTTTCGTAAGGTATTTCAACTCCGCCTAAAATGAGTTTTCTGTTTTCAACTAGTTTATGAACGTCATAACCTATACCAACTCTCATTATAATTCCTCCAATAAATCAATTAATATTGTGTTTTGTATTAAAAATCCTTTATCATTCAAAACAAATTTGTTGTTTTCAATATTTGCATAACCAAACCTTGTATATTTTTTGCATTTTTCAATAAAACTATTATTAAACAATGATAAATCAATACCATCAGACAATCTTAATCCAAGCATTACTTTTTCAGTTTCATTGCCACCGTTTTCTGAAAAAATCATTTCGTTTTTATTTAAAAAATAATTAATATCATTCGGAAAATAATATCTTTTGTTATTAATAAAAGAATGAGCTCCAGGCCCTATTCCCAAATATTCCTGACATCTCCAATAAATCAAGTTATGTTTGCTTTGCTGATTTTCTTTAGCGAAATTAGAAATTTCATAATGTAGATATCCGTTAGAAGAAAGTTTTTCGCACAAGTGTAAATACATATCAGAAACTGTATCTTCATCAGGTAATGATAAATCCAACGAATAAAACGGTGTATTTTCCTCGATTTTCAAAATATAGCATGAAATATGCTCAGGATTCAAAGAAAGGCATTTATCAATAGAAGTATTTAAAGATTCAAAAGTTTGATTTTGCAGACCTATCATCAAATCAAGAGAAATATTATTAAATCCCGATTCTCTAGCTAAATTAAAAGTGTTTTTCACATCTTCGAAAGTATGTTTTCTTGTCAAGAAATCTAATTCTTGATCTATTCCAGATTGCATGCCGATTGAAATACGGTTAAACCCTGATTTTATTATTTTTTCAAAAAAATCTTTTTTATAAGATTTTGGGTTGACTTCAACAGTTATTTCAGCATTTTGTTTATATTTTATACATTCTAAAATTGAAATTAAATTTTCTGCACCAATTAAAGATGGTGTACCACCACCAAAATATACAGTATCAAAAATTTTATCAATATTTTTTAGTCTTCTACAAACTTCTTCGACATATTTTTCAACAATATCTGATTTATAATTAATTGAGTAAAAATCACAATAATCACATTTTGACGCACAAAACGGAATATGAATGTACAAACCGAGCATATATTCACCTCGCATTAATATTGTAATATATTTTCATTCATTTGTCTATATAAATCTTGACATATTGTTTAATTTAGATTAAAATAAACATAACTAAATTGAATTAATATATATTTATATATAATAAATAACTGTCGAGAACGGATAAAAGACAGTTAATACTGTTTATGCAAAGTGATTTTGTATCAAAATTGCTTCGCTATTGTTATGCATTTAAGGAGGTATTTAATGCAAGAAAAAAATAAAGTTAATAATAGAAACAAGAAAAATTCAGTTAAAAAGAACTCGAGTCAAGGCAAAAAACACTATAAAGCCAAGGCGAAAAAAACAGTAACTAGAAGACCAGTTCAAAATAAAATAGAAATCGTTGATAAATCTCCGCTTAAAATTATTCCTTTAGGCGGTCTTGATGAAATCGGAAAAAACTGTACTGTTTATGAATATGAAGATGAAATGATTATTGTTGACTGCGGCCTGGCGTTCCCAGATGATGAAATGCTTGGTGTTGATATGGTAATTCCTGATTTGACTTATGTAATCAAAAACAAAGAAAAAATCAAGGGTATTTTTATAACACATGGTCACGAAGATCATATAGGAGCCGTTCCTTATCTTTTAAAAGAAATAAATGCTCCTGTTTATTCAAGAGCATTAACTTTAGGTCTTATCGAAGGCAAACTTGTTGAACATAATTTAACAGGGTTTGTTAAGTTGGTTGAGAAAAAACCAGGCGACGTTGTTAACTGTGGTAAATTCAGTGTAGAATTTATTCATGTTAACCATTCAATCCCTGATGCTGTTGCCTTTGCTATAAAAACACCTTGCGGTACTGTTTTACAAACAGGAGATTTCAAGTTTGATTCAACTCCGATTAGTGGCGATATGATTGATATTGCAAGATTATCTGAAATAGGTCAACAAGGAGTTTTAGCATTACTTTCAGATTCAACTAATGCAGAAAGAGAAGGAATTACACACAGTGAAAAAACGGTTGGTGCTTCTTTTTCAAATTTGTTTAAACAAGCAAAAAATGATAGAATCATTGTTGCTACCTTCTCTTCAAACATTCATAGAATGCAACAAATTGTAGATGAAGCTGTAAAATGTGGAAGAAAAGTTGCTGTTTTAGGTAGATCAATGGTAAATGTAGTTGAGGTTGCTACTCGTCTTGGATATTTATCAATCCCACAAGGCGTTTTAATTGATATGAAGACGATAAATAACTACTCCCCTAATCAAATCGTTATCATAACTACCGGTTCACAGGGCGAACCTATGAGTGCTTTGCACAGAATGGCGCAAAATTCGCATAAAAACGTTTCTATAACATCAAATGACACTATTATTATCAGTGCCAGTCCTATTCCTGGTAATGAAAAAACCGTTTCGAATGTTGTAAATGGTCTTATGAAACTCGGAGCAAATGTTATTTATGAAAAAATGTATGATGTTCACGTTTCGGGACATGCTTGTCAAGAAGAGTTAAAGATGATGCTTGCGATGACGAAGCCGAAATTCTTTATTCCTGTTCACGGTGAAAGAAAACAACTTGCTCACCATAAAGCTTTAGCAAAAGCAGTTGGTATTAATGATAAAAACATTATTATAAGTGAAAACGGCAAGATCATTGAATTAACAAGTAAAAACATCAAACAAAACGGAGCAGTTCAATCAGGCAGAATATTAGTAGATGGTTATGGTGTTGGTGATGTCGGAAGCATTGTTTTGCGCGATAGAAAACACTTGGCTGAAGACGGAATAATTGTTGTCGTTGCAACAGTTGATTCTTACAGTGGAGAGATTATTTCAGGCCCTGATATAGTTTCTCGTGGATTTGTTTACGTAAAAGAAAGCGAAGACTTGATGAACGAGATTAAAGACGTTGTATACAATTGTATTGACGAAGTTTCAAGAAAAGGTTATACTGATTGGGTTGCGATGAAAACTCGTGTTAGAGACGATTTATCGCGATATTTATATGAAAAAACAAAACGCAGTCCGATGATATTGCCTATCATTATGGAAATATAAAAATTGAAAGGATTTTGAAAATATGAAAGCAAGATTACCAAAAGAATATCAACCTAAATCTCAAGCAGAATTGTTGAGACAAGCACAAGAGATGCAAATGAACATGGAAAAAATGCAAGCTGAACTTGAAGAAAAAGAATACACTGCCGAATCTGGTGGTGGAATGGTTAAAGCTACAGTTACAGGTAAACATAATATTACTTCATTAGTAATTGATCCTGAATTAATTGAAGATGCTAAAGAAGATCCTGAAATGCTTGAAGATTTAATTATTACCGCTGTGAATCAAGCCGTTAATGCAGCAACAGAAGAATCAGAATCAGCAATGTCAGGTATGACTGCAGGTCTTAATATCCCTGGTTTATTTTAAGGAAATATAATTATGGCTTATAATATTCCATCTATTGAGAAACTTATTGATAAGTTCACTTCTCTTCCTTCGATTGGAAGAAAATCAGCTTCTCGAATTGCATTTCATCTTTTAAGTCTTTCAGAAAACCAGATTGAAGATTTTGCAAACTCAATGATTGAAGCAAGAAGAAATGTTAAATATTGCAAGAAATGTCAAACATTAACAGATTCTGAAATCTGTTCTGTTTGCGAAGATACAACAAGAAATACAAATCAAATTTGTGTTGTTGAAACACCGCAAGATATTATTGCATTTGAGAGAACGAAAGAATTCAACGGAACTTATCATGTGCTTCATGGATTGTTGTCGCCTATTGATGGTATAACACCTGAATCACTAAAAATTAAAGAATTGTTATATAGAGTTACTAATGAAGACATCGAAGAAGTTATTATGGCAACCAATCCAACGGTTGACGGAGAAGCAACTGCTATGTATATTTCTAAGTTGCTTAAGCCATTTGAAATTAAAGTAACTCGACTTGCTTACGGAATACCTGTAGGCGCCTCGTTGGAATATTCTGATGAGGTAACGTTACTTCGCGCTTTTGAAGGTAGAAGTGAATTAGACTAAAAACTAACGAAGGAGGTTCTTGCTTTGAGCGGTGAATCAATAAAAATTGTTGCAAACAATAAAAAAGCATATCACGAATATTTTGTTCTTGAAAAGTTCGAAGCAGGAATCGAACTAGTTGGAACAGAAGTTAAATCAATTAGAGCCGGCAGAATCAACTTAAAAGAAAGCTGGTGTATGATAAAAAATGGAGAAATTTTTGTTAACGGTATGCACATTTCTCTTTATGAACAAGGAAATATTTTTAATAAAGATCCTTTTAGAGTTAGAAAATTACTTATGCACAGAAAAGAAATTGATCGTCTTTTTGGGAAAACAAAACAAGATGGTTTAACTCTTATCCCTACATCGGTATATTTTAAAAACTCAAAAGTTAAAGTTGAGGTTGGCTTGTGCAAGGGTAAAAATCTTCACGATAAACGTGAAACCCTTGCTAAAAAACAAGCTCAAAGAGATATTGATCGCGCGTTAAAAGAACGTTCAAGGTAAATACATGGGGGCGTAAAGGTTTCGACGGGGATTTTGAACTAAGTTAAGCGAGTAGTGGAGTTGCACCACTTTAAAAGTAACATTTATAAATTAAACAACACTAATAATGTTGCTTTAGCAGCCTAAGTGCTGCTTGTTCCTTGCATGACCACCGCGACTTGCAATGGGGCATCGAATAGCGGTAAATGTGAATAGAAGATCGCTCTGTATTCTATCACACATCAAAGAGCTACCTTGTAAATTTGTTTGTTAATCAATGGATTTACAAGGGAATTTTAATTGATTAACTGCACTCGGAGAAAGATTTAGGAACGAATTTTCGGACAGGGGTTCGACTCCCCTCGCCTCCACCATTTTAATATTTATTGCAAAATCTCAAAGACATTTGTTTTTGAGATTTTTGTTATAGAAAGGAATTGTTATGGAAAAGTTTTTGCAACTAAAAACTCCATTTGAATCAAACAGTAAAACTTCATGGCAAGAATATCCAAGACCACAATTTAAAAGAGATTCTTATCTTTCACTTTGTGGCAAATGGAAACTTTATGTTGAAAATAAAAAAGAAAATACATATCTTGATGAAATCACTGTTCCTTTTCCTCCTGAATCAAGAATTTCAGGCATCAATAGAGTTCTTAAAGACAACGAAAAATACATTTATATTAAAGAATTTGAAATAGAAAAAGAATTTTTAGATGATAAAACTATAATACATTTTGGCGCTGTTGACCAAGTTGCAAATGTTTATATCAATGATTGTTTTGTTGGCAAGCATATTGGTGGTTACTTGCCATTTGAGTTTGACATTTCTAATTACATAAAAACAGGCAAAAACGAAATCAAAGTAGAAGTTGTTGATGGTTTGGATAAATCGCTAGCATATGGAAAGCAAAGAAAAAAACGCGGAGGAATGTGGTACACACCAATTAGTGGTATTTGGCAACCTGTATGGTTAGAATCAGTTCCAAAAAATCATTTTAGATATATTAAATTAACCCCAACACTTGATTCAATTACAATTGAAGTTGATGGTGGACTTGATAGCAAAAAAATAATTATAAATGATGAAATTATACATGATTTTCATGGAAATAAAATAACAATTAAAATTGATAATCCAATCAATTGGACTCCCGAAAATCCTCATTTGTATAATTTTACATTAACAGACTCTGTTGATACTATTAATTCATATTTTGCATTAAGAACAGTAACAATTGAAAAAATTAAAGGAAAATCATATATTTGTTTGAATAATAAACCATATTTCTTTAACGGACTGTTAGATCAGGGTTATTATTCAGATGGAATTTATACACCTTACTCCCCTGACGGCTTTGAAAACGACATATTAACTATGAAAAAGTTAGGGTTTAACACTTTAAGAAAACATATTAAAATAGAACCTGATTTGTTTTATTATTATTGTGATAAGTATGGAATGATAGTTTTTCAAGATATGGTTAATAACGGAAGTTATAACTTTTTGTTAGACACTGCCCTACCTACTGTTATCTCTAAAAAATTTTATATCAACAGAACTAACAAAAAACAAAGAGAAATATTTTTAAATGATTCTAAACAAACTATAAATTTACTTTATAATCACCCTTGCGTTGCTTACTACACTATTTTTAACGAAGGTTGGGGTCAATTTGATGCAAATGGTGTATATAAAAAATTAAAACAACTTGATAAAACAAGAGTTTTTGATGCAACTTCAGGTTGGTTCAAAGAAACATCAAGTGATGTTGATAGTGAGCATATCTATTTTAAAGATATAAAACTTAAGAACAACCCTGATAGACCTTTAGTTTTGTCAGAGTTTGGCGGCTATTCTTATAAAATACCTGAGCATTCATTTAATCAGCATAAAAATTATGGCTACAAAACGTTTAAAACACAAGAAGATTTTGAACAAAATTTAATTGATTTATATGAAAATCAAATTATTCCTAATATTAAAAATGGTTTATGCTCTTGTATATTAACTCAAGTTTCTGATGTTGAAGATGAAACAAATGGTCTTTTAACCTATGACAGACAAGTTTTAAAAGTAGATTGTGAGTCTATAAACAAACTCAATGCTAAATTATATAAAAAATTTAATGAACAATTTGACAATTAAATATTGCTTTGATATAATGATTTTAAATATTAGATTTAGATAAAAATTTAGTTTTTAAGAAAAACATACATATCATTTGATTTTATGGGGGATTTTATGATAGATAAAATTATTGGTCTTATAAACGATGCGCTTTATAGCTACATACTAATAATTGTTTTAGTTTTAGGCGGTCTATATTTTACAATTAGAACAAAGTTTGTTCAATTTAGTATGCTTAAAGAACAGTTTAAAGCAGTTACCGAAAAGCCACAAGACGGCAAAGGCGTTTCATCATTTCAAGCGCTTATGGTTTCAACTGCTTCTCGTGTAGGCACAGGAAACATTATCGGTGTGTCAACCGCATTGTGTTTAGGTGGCTTTGGTTCAGTTTTTTGGATGTGGATAATTGCTATCATTGGAAGTGCATCGGCATTTATTGAAAGTACATTGGCGCAAATTTACAAAAAACGCGGACCAGACGGTGGATATGGTGGTCCTGCTTATTATATTGAGCAAGGATTAAAATGCAAACCATTAGCGATTGTTTTTTCTATATTTCTAATTTTAACTTATGGTTTCGGATTTAATATGTTAGCTTCATATAACTTGCAATCCACTTTTTCGAACTATAGCTTTTATAATGAGACATACACGCCTTGGATTATTGGCTTGATTCTTGCTATAATAGTTTGTTATTGTTTAATGGGTGGTGGCAAAAGAATTGCAAGTGTTACTACATTTCTTGTTCCTATTATGGGTGTTACCTACATACTTATCGCTTTAATCATTGTTGTATTAAACATCACAAGTTTGCCATTGATTTTTAAAACTATTTTTACAGAAGCTTTCGATTTCAAAGCAATTTTTGGTGGTTTTAGCGGCTCTTGTATAATGTTTGGTATTAAGCGTGGTTTGTTCAGTAACGAAGCCGGTGTTGGTTCTGCGCCAAACGCGTCTGCTTCTGCTGAAGTAAATCATCCAGTTAAGCAAGGATTGGTACAAGTTTTATCAGTGTTTATAGATACTATACTCGTTTGTAGTGCAACGGCTTTTATGTGTATGTCTTCTGGTGTTACTCCAAATGCTAATATTTCAGGCGCAGAATATGTTCAACTATCACTGAGCAAAACACTTGGAGATTTTGGACCAATTTTCATTACGATTTCTATGATTCTTTTTGCTTTCACTACCCTGCTCGGCAATTTGTTCTATGTAGATAAAAGTATTAATCATATATACGGAAAAGTACCTAATAAAAAAACAATGATTGTTTATCATATAATTGCTTCTTTGGTAATACTATTAGGCGCAGGTTTGAGTGCAGATTTACTTTGGAATATTGCAGACGTTACTATGGGTGCTATGACAATAATAAATATGCCTGTTATCTTTATACTAAGCAAATATGCAATTAGGGCATTAGATGATTATAAAGCACAAAGAAAACAAGGTAAAGAACCAATATTTAAAGCAAAAAACATTGATTTGCCTGATGATGTTGATTATTGGAACTAAAATAAAAAGCTTCTTGAATTTTTCAAGAAGCTTTTTTCTTATATAATAATTTTTCTTTAAATGAGAACCTGTTTAATCCAAAAAAGTATGCAAACATACAAACGATTGGAATAACAAACACAACACTTGAGCTATATAAAATAGTTGATAACGGCAATTCTGAAATTGAATAATCAACAGGTAATACAGAAAATAAATAAGGGAAAAATACCGCGTTAATCATTTTGTAATAGCTAATAAAAGCATCAAATGTTTGCGTTAGTTTTGAAAATAATAAAACAAAAGCAGAAATAATCATCGGAGAAGTTGCTATTAAACCTGCATACAATCCTTTTAAATTATTTCTTCTCCTATGACCTGTTGTAACTAAAGGAGCATCCAAATCACCAGATGTATAGCAGACAGGATACACAAAAGATAGCATAACAATTATACAAGCAATTTGCAATAAAGTTCTTACTAATTGACTTCCCGATACCGAAAAACAAAATGCACATGTTATAAAACAGCATATATCAAGACCGACAAGTCTAAAAAACAATTTTAAACAAAGTTTAGAAAAAGTGTTTCTTTCCATAATTCAACCTCAATTTCTTCTATTTGCTAAATATTCAGCTAATTCAATCAAATTACCACTCTCGTCAGAAACAGATTTGATATTATCAATTGCTTCAAGAGTTAATTTATCAACAAGTTTTTGAGATTCATCAAGCCCAATCAATGAAACATATGTGTTTTTATTCATTTGTTCATCAGAACCAATTGGCTTACCAAGCTCATCTTGATTGCCTATAACATCAAGTATATCATCTCTTATTTGAAATGCTCTGCCAATGTTTTCACAATAAGTTTCAAACGCTTTTGTTGTTTTCTTATCAGCATTAGCTAGAACACAAGCAATTTGTGCATTGACCTTTAAAAGAGCAACTGTTTTTCCGATTTGAATTTGTTCTAACTCTTCAAGATTGATGTTTTTACCCTCTGCTTCTAAATCAAGAACCTGACCACCAACCATTTTACACATACCAGCAGCATTAGCAAGTAAATTCACTGCCTTAATAGCGTTTTCAGGTTTAATATTTTCATTTATTTCTGAAGCAGTTTCAAAACTTAAAGTTAAAAGAGCATCACCGGCTAAAAGCGCATTTGTTTCACCAAAAACTTTATGGTTAGATGGCTTCCCTCTTCTAAAATCATCATTGTCCATACAAGGTAAATCATCATGAATAAGTGAATATG
>JAZRPX010000049.1:0-14394 GCA_045649445.1 Acutalibacteraceae bacterium
GTATAAGCATAAGTTTTTCCACTGCCTATATTTGTTCTACCGATTGTTGCAACACAGTTCTTATCAGCATCAAATTCTGCGAGAAAGAAGCTTAAGTCTGAGTGAGAATTTGCTGATGATGCTAAGGTGTAAGTTTTTGCAGAATCAACTGCAACATAGCCATTTGTAGCGATTCTTTTTTCGTGTGATTCAAACACGCCTTTTTCCCAGCTACCAGCAACATAATTATCAATTACTGCAACATCATCAACTGTGTAAATGTTTGTGTTAGCAGTAGCGCTGATTGCTACGCAACCGATAATAAGAAGCGCAGATAATAAAACAGAAATTATCTTTTTCATAATATAAATCCTCCTTAAAAATTTTAAAATATCTTTCTGCATAATCATTTTACAATACTTTTTTCGAAAATTAAATTACATTTTTAAAGGTGTTTTATTGCATTTTTAAAGGTTTTGTGTTATAATTATAAAAAAATTAGGTGAAAAGAGAACAAAATGATTGAATTAGTAACTCGCTTTGGTGTTTTTGATAATCAAGAAATTTTAGTGCAATCCTTCAGGGTTAACAAACCAAAGACAATAGAAATTTTAAATATTGAAAACAATCACGAATACAATATTTTATGCACTGGCAGTGGCACATTTAGAGTATATTGTTCAGGTAAGGTTTTCAAATTATCTCCCGGTGATGTTTTTATTGCAATGCCATTTGAAAATTTTAGTGTTGTTTATGTTGATGATAGTTCTGTTTTTAATGATACAAACAAACCTATCCTTTATAACGTTTCGTTTGCTCCAAACTTTTTTCAAGATGTTATTGGCGACGAAGAATATCTGCGCGCTTTTAACAAGCGAAAAAAAGGTGAAAACTGTTATTACAATTCTGAAGATTTTGACAAGAATATTAAACCGATAGGTATATTCTCATTTTTGAATTTTTGTGTTGACAGAAACTTAGGATTAGTACATTTTTCTTCTGCGTTGGGCGCTTTAATAACTATTCTTGATACAACTTATGATAAAATTCACGGCAATTTGAGTTCTGTTGTTTCAGATGAATATGATGTTAAGATATGGGACTATATTTTAAATAATTGCTTTAATAAACTAACTGCCAAAACTGTTGAAAAAGAATTTAATGTTTCAAAATGGTATTTAGATAAGGTCACAAACAAATTTTACGGAAAGCCATTTCATAAAACAATAAATGCTCTTAGAATGTGGCGATCAAAATCTCTTATGCGCAAAGGTGTTGCTTTATCAAAAGTTGCTACGCTTTGTGGATTTTCAAATTATACTTCTTTTTATAGGTCCTACAATAATTTTTTTAAAATAAGCCCTAAAGAAGATTATATGTTTTATAAAACTAATTTTGTTTTTTACTCTGATAATAAAAACTAATAAAAAACACCTCGCATTACCCAAAGCGAGGTGTTTTTTATATGCTTTTAATTAACGATCACGTGTTAATTCAATATCAATCTCTTGAATTCTTTTTTTATGTGGATTAGCACGGTCTTTAACTTTCTTCTGTTGTGCCTTAACCCTTTTGTTTATTTCTTCTATTTTGCGTTGTTTTACACAGATTTCTGCAAAGACTTTGTCTTTCTGTTTATCAACTTCTGCTTTTTTATTATTAAGTTCAAATGTTGCTTGTTCTACTTTAAGTTTTGCCTCTTTACGTTCGCTAAATCTAAAAAAGCCAATTGAATATAAATTATCTTTAGTAGCAGTTAACTTAGCTTCTAATTCTTTTAATTCTTCTGCGCCGATTTCATCGCATTTCTTTTGCAAGTTTTTGATTTCTCTATTAATAGGAGCTAACTCCTCTTTAGCATTTATAGACTCTGCTTCTGCAGTGATTTTTTTAACTTCTTCATGCAGACGAGTTTTTTCATCTATAAGTTCTTGATACTCTTGAGCATGCTCTTTCCAATATTGTTCAATCAAAAGTTTTTTCTTCTCTTCCATAATATCGGTAATAATTTGAACCATTTCCATTACACGATATATGAAATTTGCCGATTGTTGATCTGCACCTTGACACAAAGAATTGTTTGATGTTTTTTGCAAAACAATGCTTGTTATTTTAGTGTTAAACTTATTAGAAGCATCTAACTTTCTTACTAACAACTCCATAATTTCTGCTATTGTAGATGTAGCATTTGATGATTGTTGAGGAGCGCCTTGACACACTCTGTCCATCATATTCATGCTAGAAATCAAATTATCTACTTTCAAGAGCAAATCTTCTGCAAGAATGCCCACTAAAATTCTGAGCATTTCTACAATACGATAAGTTCCGTTTGCAAGTTGCTGAGGAGCGCTTTGACATAAAGCTTCATTATTTGCTAAAGTTCTAATGACAGAACTAGTTTCTACAGTATATTTTTTATCAACATCTAATATTTCTATTAAGATTTGAAACAATTCTACTATTCTATAAGCTCCATTTACTGCTTGTTGAGGAGCACTTTGACATAATCGCTCATTAGAATTCCATGTTAATTCTACTGCACTAATTTGTCTAGAATAAGAGTTTGTTTTGTCTAAATCTCTTGCTATGAGTGCAATTATTTCTACACCTCTATACAAGCCGTTTGCTACTTGTTGAATAGCTCCTTGGCTCATTCTGTCATTTGCATACATTACATTTATAATGTTATTAACTTCTTGTTTTGTCATATTATCTATTCCTTTTTAGTTCATTCTTTATTTTGCTTTGATTCTTCTGCTTCATTATCTTCTAACGATTCTGTTAATTCCATAAAAGCTAAAAATTCAGCAGTTTTTTCAAAGCTATCCATTTTTCCGTCTTTATTAAAATCGAAAATATTGCCGAATAATCCCATAAGTTATACCTTCACTTTATATTTATTCTTTTACAAATTCCGTTCCGTCAATAATGATGGTATTACCGTCTTTTTCAAAGCTCTTTTCTATATCATAACTAAGATTTAATAGTTTATATGTGATGATAATTTTATCATCTTCAATCTTGTAAGCACCTTCTGCATTGATTCCAAAAGCTGAAATTACAACTACGTCATCTTCCTTAAAAGTAAAACTTTGGTCAACAATACCATCAGCAGTATATGTACCATTTAATTTCATTGAGCAAGAAGTTAAGCAACTTATCATCAACAAAGCAACCATTAATACTGAAAGAATTCTTCTTAACATAATTTTCATCACCCTTTTTATCGTAAAAATGTAACTAATAATTGAACAATTAAAAACGTTGTATTAATTCCGGTAAACATTAACATATAACGCTTAAATCCTTTCGGCTGATGTTTTAAATACTCTTTTAAAGTAATTAAACTTGCCAAAGAAGAAATAATAATACCAAGCGAACCAACGTTAACCGCTACTAATAAATCTGAAGAATATGCGATATCTGTAAACTTCGAAAGGAATATCGCTGTAGGAACATTACTAATAAATTGACATGAAACGATACCGGCTATCAAAACATTTTCTCCGCTTGCTCCAACAATACTCTTGATAAAATCACTAATTATATCTATTCTTGCGATGTTTCCAGAAAATACAAAGAAAACACAAAAAGTTGCTAAAAGAGCATAGTCAACCTCTTTAAATCGTTTTCTATCCATAACTAAAATTGTTGCTACAACAATTCCTAATGCAAGCCAATGATTAATCACACGGAAAATACACATGATTACTAAAACAAACAACATAGCATAAACAGCTAAATGTTTTTTCTTAATATTTAATTCTTTATCATTAACTAGATGCAATGTTTCGTTTTTAATAAACAATCCACTAATAAATAACATAACTAAAATTGTTGCCGCTTGTAATGCTAAAGAAGATAGAAAATCTAGCAAGCCCATTTCATAAAACGAAAATAGATACAAGTTTTGAGGATTACCATAAGGAGTTATCATACCTCCCATATTTGCCGCTATAGTCATCAAAATAAATGTAACTGCCAAATATTTATCGTTACCAGTAGAATGCATAACAATATACGCCAATGGCAAAAAAGTGATTAATGACATATCATTAGCAACAATCATATCAAAGAAATATGTTCCAAAAACAAGAGCATAAATAACAGATCTTCTTGTATGAAATAGACCTATCATTTTCTTTGAAATCAACTCAAACACTTCTGTATACTTCAATCCTGCTACAACTGATAACATACAAAAAAGTGCAATCAAAGTTTTTTCTTCAAAATAACCTAAATACTGCGCATCAGGTGGAACAAAGAAGCAAGTGATAATGGCTGCGACGATAGCAATAGATAACACCACTTCTTTTTTAACAAAACCAACTAACGCGTTTTTAAATTTAACAAAAGTGCTCATATTTTCCTCCGCTAGCATTAATCATCTGTTTTTTCGGAAATTCTTGCTTCTCTAATGCCATTACGTTGACAATACTCTTGTGCTAAAGAACCTTCGTTGCAATATACAACAACTTTATCTTCGCAACCATCAAAGATGCCCCAACCCATATCTTTTACTGAATCAGGAATAATAACTGTATCAAGACTTAAACAGCCTCTAAACGCACAGTCATCAATTTTTACTACGCTATCTGGAATTTCGATTTCATCAAGAAGTGTACAGTTACAAAATGCACCTTCACCGATTTCATTAACACTATCAGGCATAGTGATACGGTTTAATTTTTTGCTATCACAAAATGCCCAATCGCTAATAACAGTAACACTATCTGGAATATCATATTGCACTTCACGACTGTTTGCCGGATAAGCAATAAGGGTTGATTTGTTTTTGTTAAACAATACAAAATCTTTACCATCTCGTTTATTAGGTTCTGATTTGTAATGCATATTTTTTGGCTCAACTTTAATAGATTTCATATTTTCGCATCCTCTAAACGGAGCATCAGAAATGCTAATTACTGTTGACGGAATATCAATGCTTGTTAAAGTTTTACAATTTTTAAATGCACTCTTACCAATCTTTCTAAGGCCAACCGGTAACTCAACTAATGACAAATTAGTACAACCATTAAAAACAAGGTCATCAATTTTGGTTACAGATTCTGGAATAATAATCTTTTCAAGACCTACACAATCAGAGAATGCATTCTCACCGATAATTGTAAGGTTCTCTGGCAAATCAATTGATTTAAGACTTTTACATGAATTAAATACGCCGCCATAAAGTTCAGTTAATCCCTCAGGCAATTTAACACGCTCAAGTATCGCGCAGTTTTCAAAAGCTCGTTCGCCGATTTTAATGCAATCATTTTCCACAACCAAAGTTTTCATATTAACGCAATCACGAAAAGCACTTTCGCCAACGCGTATTGTTTTGTGTGGAATATGCATTGATTCAAGATTATTACATCCACGGAACGCCTCTGTTTCAATCTCTTCAAGACTTTCAGGTAATGTAATTTTATGTAATTGCTTTCTACCTTTGAATGCGCCTGCGCAAATAACTTTAACACCTTCGTCTACATCAATAGTTTTACCATTATCTTCACACTTTTCAAGTTTTCCATCAGCAAGAGTAAGTCTGTCCATCGCTTCTGCTGGCAAATCTCTTACCATTGATTTGATGAGCTTGTCCATATTTTCAGCAGTGCTATGATGTGTATTTGAAAGTAAAATTTCAAATGCAGGAGGAACTGCTGCTGCATCATCTAAATAAATAGGATATAATCTTTTGCCATTTTCACGAGCAACAATAATCTCCATACCACAATATGGTGATGTCATTGATGCTTTTGACACAAATAAAACAACTGCTGAACAGTTTTCAATTCTTTGTCTTAATTCATCTCTAAAATCGTTTCCGTTTTCGCATGATTCATCATACCAAATACGATATTTTCTATCATACAAAGCGTCTAAAATTGGATACACTTTTTCAGTATCTCTATGAGAATAACTCACGAAAAGATATGGTTCGTCTCCTGTGTATGCTTCAAATTTTGTGAAAAACACTGGAAATTCTTCTTTTTGAAGTTTTGATGCTGCATTAGTTACATCAGCTGATGTAGTTGCTTTTATTGGGTTAGTAGTTTGTTCTGCCATGATTACAGTCTCCTAATTTTCATTAATTTTTATTATTTTATATTTTTTACCCATAACATTCCATTTATCTCCCAAGATATCTGGAATTTTAAGAATAAGTTCTGTGTCATAAATAGTTGTATCTTTCCCTTCTAAATCCATAGAAAGTTCTTTTAAACTTTTATATTCACAAATATATGGATGAAGTTTTAAAATCGGACAATTATGACGACCTTTACTTATACCACTCTCTCTATATGAGTATACATTTTCTTTAGTAGCTGATTCCCAGCCCTCTGTTTCTAAAAAAGCCATCCACCTATCATGTTCTGAAACAGACAGTTGTTCAAGATGTTCTTTTGTGTAATAATTCTTCATATCAACAGATTCTACATCTTGATCTTCGGTATAATCTAATCCTAACAAATTCAATTTATATCGAATATGCAATGCATTTGCACGATTTGACCGCTTATTAACCTCAAAAACATTATATCTTTCAAGAGCTTCTTCAACATTCATTTCACTTCCTGAAAAAATTTCTTCATATGCTAAATGAACATTTTTAGCTAATTTTTCAAGATCGGAATCAACAAGATTTTTATATGTATAAATTTCATCCAAACTTCCGAAAGGAGTTAAATTATAACTCATTTTACGACTTTTATTTGACTCTGCAGTTGCAAGGTTTTTAGTTATATTAAATTTTGATGGTTCTTTTATATAACAAAAAATTGGAGGACAATAATCATATTGCTTATTTATTCTATAAAAAAGTCTTCTTAAGATTATTCCACAATCCATTGTGTCGTTATCGGTTTGACCTCCAACAATTATATAATTTGCATTTTGGCAATGTTGTTTTATAGTGTTTATAACATCTTCTTCGCTTGTGCAATTATAAATATCTATGTTATATCTATCTGAAAACAATCCAGGTGCATTTAATTTTAGATTTTCAATTTGCATTTGAATATCTATTCCAACAACCGAAATCTTTAATGAATATCCCGCAAGTTGCCCACACCAAGCAATTGTTTTCAACGCTATAACATTTAAATCAGATAAACCATGAATTAAAACATGAATATCTGTTTTTGCATTCCTAAATAACGGATATTTGTTTAAAAGATTATACACAAGTATTTCATACTCATTAACACATTGAACATCTAACCACCCTTTATCTGCCGAATCGATATATACAGAAAAATCTCGATGTTTAGAAAAGTGATAAATATGAAAATTTCTTTGTATATTTTCTTTGCATTTAGAATATTTTTCAATTAACTGCAATGTTTGACTTAAAGACAAATCCTCGTTATCAGAAACACAGAAAAAGTATATGTTTTTATTCTTCTTGCTTTTAATTGATAGATCGAATATTCCTTCTTCTTTGAAAATATACCTATTCTTACTACTATTATTGTTATTTAAGGAATCCTCGCTGCAGTTTGCAAAAACAATATCACACTTAATTTCTTCTAAACTCCTAGCCAAATTAAGCGACCTTTCGTTTATTTCTGAAAAAACAAACAATGGTCTTTTACAATTGTTTGCAAACATCAATTGCATTGATGAAAAACACTTGAAAATTACTGTAATAGCTGTTAATGCCGATACCATTGGCATTACAATATGCAAAAGGCAAAGCAAGATCATATAAAGTCTAATATATAAGAAATTTCCAATTGCACTTTCTATTACATAGTAGAAATCCATTATATCTGCATCAATTGTAATTACCTGCAAAACTCGAATAAAGTTTCCAACTATACCAGACAGAGGATCAAACTCTGTTAAATAGATAGGTAAATACACAATGTATGTTGCAGCAAACAACAATGTCAAAATAAAAATTATACGCAAGGAACCATTTCGTTTTTCTAAAAAAGTCCTAACACTTAAGGCAATCATTAGCACACTAACAATTACACATATTAACCAGATCATTTTTAATTCTTCCTTATATTATGATTAATATCATAAATAGATTTTATGACTGCATATTGCTTTTGCAACATGCAGTCATATGCTTTTATCATTAGTCAAAAATTTGCACAAACGCATAAATTATGGCACAAATACCACCAATAATTGCGCAAATAGATGAAATTAATCCAACACATCCTGTATTGTTATCCATATCTATTTTCCCCCTTCAAATTTTATAACGGTGGATTCTCTTTAAACGGTGATTTTATTATTTTTGATTCGTTTGACAAAGGATATTTTTGCGTATAAATTATAAATCCTCGGCCATATTCATCATTTCTTAAAATCGTTGAGATCTCCTGACGTTTTGCATAAGCTTTTTCGTTCATTAACATCAAATATTGAATTTCAGCCCATTTAGCCATACCTTCATAAACCTCAAGCATATTTTGCTTTCCGTATTTTTTAATAATGTCTGCTTGATCCCAGTTCAAATACTGCCAAATATGTGTAAGTTCATGTGCTATTGTTGCTGTGGCCGCCAATTTTGGTGAACCATTTTCAATATACAAGCTGTATCCTGTTTTGTCTTTTTGCGCAAAACCAAGAACTCTTCCGTCAAATCCCGATGTTGGCACAAAATCGAGACCAACATGCTTTGCAATTTGTTTTGCATTAGTTGTTCTTACCTTAACAGCAACATTCAACTTGATTCCATAAAACGCTTCCATATTTCTCAATACAGTTTTATACAACGCTTTAAAATCATCAACTTTTTTAATTGCTGTCATCGAACAACGGTTACAACGCTCGCGGCCATCTTTGAGAACCTCATATTCTCCACCGAGCAGCTCGACACCACAAAAATCACAGATATGCGCACCATATTTATTAGGATTGTATTCTTCTCCCACCTCATCCATATTTTCTGCGCTCTCTCGAACTTGTTGTAATGGATTTTTATCAAATTCCATTTCTTTTAACAATTCGCTTGTACCTTCGATATCCAACACTTCATCTATGTTGTTATAACCGAACTTAACAAAACAATTTTTTTGGTAATTTGTCATTTCAGCTTCTAATTTTTCGATTATTTCTTCATCTTCACCGTCAATATCTTCTATTGGTTCGTCGGTTTCACTTTTCAAAACTTCAGAATCTGATTCTTCCTCAACCGATTCTGTTTCTTGAGTTTGTTCAACTTCTCCAACTTCTGGATTCTCTTCATTTAAAGCTTCTTCAGTTTCTTCGCTTGACGAATCCTCGGTATCGATATCTTCTTCGGTTGCTTTTGGCTTTTTACCGAACAACTTTTTAAAGAATCCTTTTATTTTAGAAGCCACAGATGGTTTAGAAGCTTTTTCTTCGACTTCATCGACTTTTTCCTCATCTACAGGAGCTTCATCTTCTTGTTCTTCATCTGTTTTATCATCAATTGACTGCTCTGTTGTTTCTTCAGTTGAATCAGCAGCATCATCAATTGGCAATTCTTCATTTGATTCTTCTTCGGTTTTCTTTTTGCCAAATAATTTGCTAAAAGCATCTCTAAGTTTGCTAAACACACCTAACAGACCTTTTTTCTCTTCTGCTTTTTCACCAAAATCAGGAACAAACTCTTCTTCAGTTTGCTCTTCAGGTACAGGTGGTTTTTCAAGCATTTTTTTACTATGCCAATTCAAAACATCGGCTATAATTTCAAAATACCTATTTAAATTTCTTTCTACAGAAACAATTAAACCAAGGTCTATATCACTATCTTCAACAATATATATACAATTGTTATCACAATCACCATCTAAACGATAGGTTGCATATTCAAGATTTTTTGAGCAATGATCATCAGAATATGGTGTTAACGCCGAAATATAGTGATATGTTTCAGGGTAAGTAGTTCTGAAAATTTCATTTAACAACAAACTAATTGTGTATCGAATACGGCTTGTACTATTTTCAGGAAGTTTAACCTTGAGAACACTTTTATTACGGTAGTTTCTTGTAGGAATACCATTCAAAGAAACTCTTTTAGCTTTCGCCAAATTGCCGTAAGAATCCATATCTAAATAACCTTCTGTTTCTACAGAAATATTAGCATAACCACGTGTTATTTCTATATTAGAAGACATTCTCTTGCTTCCCATCTCCTCGCCATCTATCCAGTTATCCAAATTAAATTTTCTAATTTGTCTGTAATAATGACGACTATTAATATGGTCTGCCGCTCTTCTTACAACAACACCATTCAAAGGTGTTACTGTTTCTACTTCATAATACTTACCATCAAATGTCATAAACTGACCTGGTAACATCGCTTGAAATACATGGCCGTAGAGTTTTGCGCCTATATAATGGCTTTCTCCTTCTTCATCTTCGGCAATGTAATAAGCGTTTTTAAGCAACTGTGCATATTCAAATAATTCGTTTGTTTCGTTGATTTCGTAATATTTAACTACAGTGCTATTTAAAGAATCGTTTTGGAATTCTTCTTTAAATCTAACGCTTAACGAAGCATCTTCAACATGACAATGCTTAATAATCAAAGCTTTCAAAGTTGTATATGCATCTTCAAAAGGAATGCCACAAAGCATTAATTCTTTTTCAATTCTTTCCTCACTAACGATGTCATAAGTCATCATCATAATTAATTTAAGAACCATATTTCTTTCGGTTCTAGCATAATCAGGAACAATTGTTGGAATTGCTTTAGGATCGGCCGAAAATACATTAACATTATCTAACATATAATCACGCAAGAAATAATTCTCACTAATTACATTAACAAATCCTTGGTTTTTTGAACGAGATGTAAAAACACGATTAATTTCAAATAAATTTTGAAACTCATCTTCAACAACAAGCATAGAGTTTTCTTTTCTCTCTAAGCTCCAAAGATTTGGATATACATTAAACGATCTATCAAACGATGCTTGGCTTTCAGGAAGATCGGCATACTGACAGATTTGTCTATGATACTGACCTGCTATCCATTTCATATCAACAACAGGGAACTTTTCACTGCCTACCCATCCGGTTTGATCTATTTGATATTTCATTGCAACAGCGTTAATTTCTGTTCCCATACCAAGATATCTTGAAATATTAGGAAAGATTTTATGATGCATATATTCGCCGTCTGCATTCCAATACATTTGAGATGTGTTGCCACCACCTGTTACCGTTGCGGTAACCTCTGTGATGCTTGATTTTAATGTGTGAGAAAGCGCATCAACCAAGCCATCGCAGTTTCTGTCACAAGCACAATAAACAATCTCTTTTCCGCCACTCTCGCAATTATTTACTAACAAGCTAAGGCCTATTTGTCCACTTGCTAAAATTCTTGATGGTTCAACAATTAACACGAAACCAACTTTGCTCAAAAATTCTTTGTTTGCTTTGTGGATTTTCAAATTATGAATATCGCTAAATTTAATAATACCTACGTCTGAAATATTTCCGTGCTCGTCAAGCACTTGAGATTGCCAAAGACTATCTGTATTAGAAAAATTTTCTAACGCAGTATCAATCCAACTCTTAACATCATCAAGAGCAGAATCTCTACCTAAAACAATTAAACACTTTTTGTAACTAATAAGTTGTTTAATCATTGGAAGAGTAATATAGTGGGTTAAATCTCTGTAAAACGGGTTACAAAATAATGTACTTTTTCCGTTTAACAAATTAACAGAACTTTTAACATAATTAATATCAATTTCTGTTCCACTATTTTTTAAATTCATATAGTAAGAACCTATTAACTTAAGCGCATCATCTTCGCTTTGTGTCATTTCATCTAATTCATCAAAAGTAGTTGAAATACCATCTGCAGTATCACAGGTTGTTTCATAGAGCACACGATTGCCAAACAACTCTCTTAAAATCTCTCGCAAAATGCCATAATTAGCTACTTTATACACTTCTTCGTCTTCACCAAGAATGTCTTCAACAAACTCGGTTTTTGTCATACCTGACAAAAAGCAGACAATCTCGCCTAAAAACAGCACTCCAAATATTGGGTAAAATTCTGCTTGAAATAAAATAGATTTTGGCATATTTTGAGAAAGTATAAAAATGATTATTGTGGCTATAAACGTACCAACATAAAATCCTTTAACATACCCTCTAAGATTGGTGAAACCTGGTTTTAGCAACCATTTATCAACATCTTCCTCACGCTCATAAAACAATCCTGAAGTTGCTTCAGAAACTTTATTTGAACTCCATATTTTGTTCAAAATAGGTAACAAAAGACTTTTTATAAAAATAAAGCCCAACATTAACGCTGCATTTAACACAAATATAGCAATAGCTTGCCAATTCAAGTTTTTCAAAAACGGAACATATTGACTTAATAAAACTATAAGACGATGAACTAAATCGCTTATATAATCGACCAAAACAACGCCTAAAATAGAATAAACTAGCGCAATAATTGGCATTAAAAATTGTCTTGAACGATTAACTTTGTTTAGGTTTATTTTTGCGCATATAAAACAAAGTGCTAGAAAAGGTAACACTCCCAATATGGTTTTAATTAATTGCAAAAAATCCATAATTACGAATTTACCTCCTCTTCATCAAAAATATCTTCGCGCTCAACCCAAAGTTGTTTGATAAATTTATACGGTGATGTAACAACATCCCCGGTAGTGTTTATCGGTATGTCGTTTTCATCAGTGTTTTCTGGGAAATAATATAACTGGTTTTCTTTTGGAATTACATCGGTTTTAAAAAATGTAGTAACGGTAGGAATCATTTCATCAACGCGCTTTATTCCATAAGAAGAAATCCACTCATTATCTCGCTCAATCGCTACTTGAAGAGCTTGTTTGTGTGCATTTAACAAACTATAATTAGACATTGCGTTTTCTTTACGCATATGAATGCCATCTAAAATAGATTGTGCTTTCATATATGTACAAATATTTGAAAAACTCTCTTCAAATTTCATTGCGTATGAGCGAACGCTATTAGCAACTTTGCGCATTAAATCGTTAAATCTTTTCATAACTGAAACAATATGATTTCTTTGCATAAATAGAACAGTTAATCCACCTAATGCAGAAACACCAAGTGCAGCAAGAGTCAACCCAATCCCAGCAATCAATGCCCCTTTATTCAAATCTATAAGATATGGAATATATCCACAAAAAACAATTAAAAGAATTATCAAACCACCAACAAGCGCTGTTTTCTTTCTAAGACGAAAACTAATTTCTCTTTTAACTTGTTTATCTAGTTTTGTAATAGCTTCATCAACTTGTTTTTTATCAACAACGTTTTCTACGCCCGAAGAAATAATTTTATATTCCAACTCATCCATATAATCTTTTAAATCAGCAATTTGGAATCGATCAAGTTCATAGTATTCACCAACAAAACTTTCGGTTTTTATTTTCAATCGATTTGCTGCTTTATCAATGGCTCTACGTGGAGTTTTTAAATATTTTTCAAGGTTAGATTTTTTCTGTCTTAACTGTGTTGACCAAACTGAGTTTTCATCGTCTGGACAATCCCTGCACAAACCAACATTAGAAAAATTCATATACAAATCTTTTCCTTCACTTTTTTCAATCGTGACAGGAATAGTTTGACGAGTAACAACCTCTTCCTCTTCATCAAAAGAGTACTCTGGTCTCATTTTCAATTGTTCTTTTACAAAAGCATAAACCGAATTCATTTTGTTCAAATGCAAATTTATGCTTTTTGATAATTCATCAGAACAAATATCAACTCGAAGCTTATATAAACGATAAGCTTGTAATGTACTTGCTGCTATTTTGTTTGTTGCTAATGTTAAAACTGATAACCAAAACTCTGTAAGTTCTTTTTTATACAAAGAATTATCGGTATTGGTAATATCACAAAATAAAAATCTACAATTATTAGGATACTTGTTTTTCTCCCAGAAAGCCGAACTTGTCATTTCTAAGTGGTTTTTCCAAGACTCAACAATTCTGCTTTTTTCATTATTTTCAATTCTTTTTTTGGTTGAAACTAAGATGATTTCTGCTGGTCTAACATCTGTAAACGAATATTTTTCCATCATTTCATCTTGTAACTTTACCACAGCAGGGTCGTCTTCTTTTTCCATATAAACCGATGTTAAAGTGTCAAAGTGTTCCATTGATAACTGTTGAATTTCTTCTTCAGTTAAATCTGATTCTCTAACTCGAATCTTTTCACCACTTTGTTCATCAACATACTCAAACCCTTTTTCAAATTCTTTTCTTAAAGCAACAGAATATCCACCAATTATATGAGTGAGTCTAACAAGAGGAATTGGACTCTCGTGTGGCATTTCTTCAGTATCAATATGAGAAAAATCAAAAGGATTATTACGATTTGGACAGAACGCTCCCTTGTAATCATAAATCGAATCTGTATTTAAGATTAAAGCTCGCCACTCTTTTTTGCCTTTAACTATATTGTAGAGGT
>JAZRPX010000050.1:0-13997 GCA_045649445.1 Acutalibacteraceae bacterium
AGCTGCAATCGCAGATTATTATACAAAACAGGGTATTGACCCTGAACCAATCGTTGGCAAAATATTATCTTGCGAAGATGGTCATTGCCATTAGGAGAAAAATTATGGAATATAAATATAAAACAAAAGGCACTTGTTCAAGAGAAATTTCTTTCACAGTTGAGAACAACGGAATTGTTACAAACGTTTCGTTTTTCGGCGGTTGTATGGGAAATTTGCAAGGCATTTCAAAATTAGTTGAAGGAATGCATATTGACGAGGTTATCAAGCGTTTAGAGGGTATTAAATGCGGTTTTAAGCCAACCTCTTGCCCAGACCAATTAGCAAACGCTTTAAAAGAAATTAAATAAGACAACAAAAAAATCACGGGTTGAATTTCAACCCGTGATTTTTTATTTATTTTACTTTGACAGATTTTGCTTTTGTCCAAGCAGAATAGCATTTGTTTTTCACCGTTCTTACCTGAACGTAATATTTGCCTGATTTAAGTTTTGAAACTGTTTTTGAAACCGTTTTTAATGATTTAATGTTAACAGTTTTCGCTTTCTTAAATTTAGCAGATGTTGAATATCTTATTTGATAACTCTTAACGCTATTCTTATCGCCTTTTTTCCACTTAACTGTGAAAGATTTTTTACCTGCTTTCAAACTTGAAATTTTAGTTGGTTTTGGAGTTATTTCAAATGTTAGCACCAAATTACCTGAATACTTTTCTTTGAAATTAACGGTAACTTTATACTTACCAACATTTTTTCTGCCACTTGCATAAGTTAAAGTGTAATTTGATGGGTCAATAACCTCGCCCTTAATCGTAACAACTTTAACATTAGGTGTTATAACTTTTTTATTATAAACAAAACTTGTTTTTTCTAATGACGCTTTTGGTCTGTAAATAGTTTCTGTTGAAATCAAAACATCGCAAACTGTACAATAATTTTTAGCAATACCATCACTTTTAATTGTAGCAGGTTTGATTTGCGCATCAATAGTTGAATTACAAGATTTTATCTCAATAGCGCCTGTTGTAAGATTTTTTCTGCTATGAGTTTTAGTTGTAGGGTCATGCACCCATTCAGACCATTTTTCTTCGCCTTTAACAACCTTAATTTTTATAACTTTTCTTGTTATAACTCTTGTTTTTGAACTTTCAATTGTTATAACAACTTCTGTTTCACCGATTGATTTAGGAATAATCGCGCCTTCATCAGAAATTGATACAACGTTTTTATCAGCAGTTGCAAAGTTAACAGTAGCACCATCAACAGCATCAATATCTATCAACTGAATTTCATCTGTGTCAGAAACAACATATTCTGTTTTATCAATGTTAAGATTATGCTTTTGAACAACATATAATGCTGATGAACAGAACTCTCCTGTTTCAATATCTTTACCTAAAAGCAATACTTTATCTTTATAAATTCTTACATAATAAGCTTGAGAACCATCTAAATGTTCGCCACCTATTACATTATAACTTGTCCAAAGATAACTTACTGATGAAGTATTAAAAGCAACTGGCGCTTCTTCATCTCCAGGGAACATATTGCTTGTTGAATCATATTCCCAATGGCTATGACCATTAAAGAAAATAATTTGATTATATTTTGAAATTACATTCTTCAATAAATGTTCGTTATTTACGCCATGCCAACCTTGACCAGGAAGTGAACCTGCAACTGTGCTATACAAAGATTGATGCAAGAAAACAAATACTGGTTTATCAGGGTCTTCTTTTGTGCATTCAGCCATCAAATCATCAAACCAATTTAATTGCTCTTGAGAAAGAGTTGCATGTAAACCTGGTTGTTCACTTCCAAGATATACGAAATGATAACCACCGATAACCTCATCATAATAAACTTTTTCAGGTGTTTTTTCAAGATTATCATTAAACAATTTAGCGAAAACTTGGAACTGTGAATTAGGATTTCCTTTCATCCAGTCATGGTTACCGATTGCTAAATGAAGTTTAAGATTATTATTTTTGGCTTTTGCCTCTTTAAAAATGTTATAAACCTTTTGATATTCGGCTTGTTTACCGGTATTAGCAATATCACCATTTATAAACACGCCTAAACTATCAGGGCTATTTTTGTTAACATCATCAAGCAACATTTCAAAGTGTTTATTTGAATATTTTACTTCATTTGTTGCTTCTGAATCGGTTGTAAGATGAATATCACTTACGATTTGGAATTCTGCAATTTTGCCCTCTTCAGTTAAATCATACTGACTATTTTCAGGCAAATCAAATGATATGCATTTATCAGAAATTGCGCTACCATCATAAGCGAAAGCTAATAACTTTTTAGCGCTTGTTGGGATAATAAGATGAGTTGGCATTGTAATGGTAGTTTTTTCGCCATTCAACTTAAATCTTGTGATTTTTGAATAACCTTCAAGCTTGTTGCCGTTTTCATCGCCCCAGAAAAGCATACAATCTGTTGCAGTATCATTTTCAATGTTTTTTGTAACTGTAACAGTACCATTAGCAAAGCCATCGGTATTGTTATCAAGTTTATAATCCAAAGATGTTAAATCTTGAACATCGCTAGGAATAACCTCAATCTCAACGCTATTAACCGCGTTATAACCACCATCAGAGAAAATATATATTTTATATTTGCCTGGTGCCAAAGCAATACCAGGATTGCTACTGCTTGTATCATGGAATCCTGTTTGCAAAACGGTTGGTTTGCCAGAGAAAAATCCTGTAGATGGTCTATTTACCCAATACCAATAAATTGAAACAACAGAACCAGCGCCTGAACCATATTTATCAGTATCTTTATAAAGTCCTGCCCAAGCATCATTGCCACCTGTTGCTGTTACAACAATTGGCTCGCCTGTTTTATAAACCAATTTATCGGTTGCAATTGTAGGATTTGTATTACTATACTCATAATTTTGAGTGATAGTGAATTCAGATGTTATATATTTATCGCTTTCGCCATCATAAACAGCAATTACATAATCGCCTGCTTTTAATTTAGCATCTGCATTTCTTGAAGAAGAAACGCTGCCAAAAGCAACAATATCATATGTATTGCCTGATTTGAACTTAACATTATTCTTTGTTCCTGCAACTGGATAAGAATAAATTGGGTCTGCCCCGCCAAAGGTATCTGACTTTTTATACAACTCAACCATATCACCCTGACCACCTGTTGCGGTTACATTGATTGGCTCATTAGCAGCATAACTTGCTTTATCAGTTTTAACAGAAACAGAATCATCTTCTGCAGGTAATGTTCTAACAAAGAGCTTTGATTCATCCCAAGCCGCATTCCAATCAAATCCTGATTTAACACGGTCCATAACATCCTTATAAGATTTTGCCTTACCTGTCCAATCGATTTTGCTTAAATATTTATTAGCAAATTTATAGCCAATATTTGAATCAACATATTTCCAAACATTATAAGATGGTTTTTCTATACCATTTGCCTCTTTAAGACCAAGTCTTAACGAAGCGTTATCCAAATCAAAAATTCTAAAATATGCAACCTCTGTTACGCAATCAAGCAAAGCCGCTCTATAATAAAGTTGAGCTATTGTACCTGCTTGTTCTTCAAGCGCTTGTTTATATTGTTTAGCAGTTGCATCTTCTTTAGCAACATTACAAACGCCGCCTTCAATAACTGATACCTCACGCATTTTTCCATTGCACATATTTTCAGGTTGTTCAAAATAATGCTGATACAACTCAAGGTTTGCAACTGTAATCCAAGGTGAAGTTTTATAATCGCCTGTAATTGGTTTTGCGGCACCTGGTGGGTCCATATCTGTTTTCAACGGATTTGATGGTGTTGTGCCAATTGCATATGGGTGGCCACAAATACCCCAATCATAATCACCACGGGCTTTATCGTTTTCCAAAATCCAATCAAGAATTGCTTTTGGAGCATAAGAATTATAACGAAGAGTTTTTTGATCGGTTGAAGCATAACCATAACTTGATAAACAACTTTCTGCCCAGTTATGAGTAAATGAAATTACAACCTTGCTTTCAGAATTGTATTTTTTAATAGCCATATTTGCAAGACGCAAAGTTCTTGCATACTCTTCCATAAATTTATCAAAGTTCATTCTCTGAACTAAACCATTCTTATAGTTCGGTTGCATCAAATACCAGTCATAAGTATAGTCAATTTCATTACCTACAATAAACTTGTTAACAAAACCATATCTATCAGGTTGAGAATATCTCTTGCCCAAAAATTCCATTGCAGCAATCCAATATTTCATACCTTCTTCATTGCTTGTATTCCAACCACAAGTTTGACGATTTCCTTTTACATAGAAAAGCTCTTGAGGATATTTGCCATTTGTTTCAGCCGAAGCCCATGTAATAAGAACGAGCGAAACATTAATTTTTTCTTTTGTATAAGCAGAAATCAAACCATCTTGCGCTCTAATATAGTTAGCATCAAAATAAAAAGTTTCACCATTGCTTTCAAACTCAATAACATTATAATTTTTAGCAACATCTTTATCAATAATAAGACTGCCTAAATCCATATTAATAACAGTGTTTGAAATGCCCATTTCTTTTCCTTCATAAACAGTGTTATGATCTTCAAGATGCAAACCTTTCTTTGTTTGCATTTCGAAATAAGGAACAGTTTTCATTGATGAAATTTCATTTGCATAGCAAGGGCCTGCGAGTATTTTATTATCTAAAATAATATAATACTTTGAATATAAATTATCGGTACCATCATTTTGGAAACGATTAGTTGTAATAGTTGCAGAAGTGCCACAATCATAAAAACCGATAATATCGCCTGCAAATCCTACTTCTTCACTTAATCCGGTATATTTATCCGATTCAAAATATTCGTTTGAATCAAATCTGTAAACGCTTGCTTTACCACTTTTGCCTACACCATTGATATTAATAACAACTTGAGTTTTATCAACGCTGATATTAACGCCTGATTGCGTTGTCTGCCCGTTAACAGACAACACAACTGACGGAATACATGTTACAATTATAAGCATTGCTATAAGCAAAGATACCGCTCTTTTAATTGTTTTAAAATTCATACTTTTTTACTCCTAAAAACTATTTTGTTTTAATACTTTTAACCTTTGACCAAGTTGATTTGTATGTTGTTTTACCAACTTTTTTGAAAGTTCTAATTCTAACAAAATATTTCTTGTTTGCTTTAAGTTTTTTAATTATCTTTGTAGTAGTTTTTGCCTTATTAATTTTAACTGTTTTCTTGCCTTTGAAGTTCTTGCTAGTTGAATACTCAATTTCATAACCGCTTACTTCTACAGTTTTCTTTGCCCATTTAACAGTTATAGCTTTTTTGCCTTTAGCAAGCTTGCTAATTGATGTTGCTTTAGGATTGATTGTAAATGTTTTTGTAACAGAAGCGCTATAATCACCTTTTAATGTTACAACAAAAGAATATTTGCCAACATTTTTACAACCTTTTGCAAATGTAACAGTATAATCATCTGCTGTTAACTTTTCACCATTTAATTCAACAATTACTTTTGGTTGTTGCACCTTGCCATTATAAACAAAGTTTGTTTTTGAAACTTTAACTGTTACTGTTACAGGTGTTGAAACAACCTCTTTGATTTTAAATGTTTTTTCAACTTCGCCCTCATAAACGCCTATACCACTAACGGTTACTTTACCTAAACCAGCGTTTATATTATTTGAATAACTTAATTCGTAATCAGTGCCTTCAACTAAAACATCATCGCCATATTTAACAGTAACTGTTGGTTTTACTTCTTTACCTGTAAACATTGCATCTGCAACTGTAATTGTTGCATCTTTCAAACTTGGTTTTATAATACTTTGAAGAATACCTGAACATTTACCAATACCAACAACTGTTACAACCTTGCCTGCTTCGGTTTGAGAAACTGTTAATTCATAATGTTTGCCTTCAACCAATTTTTGACCATCATATTCAACGCTTACGATAGGAGTTTCAACCCCTGCAATGGTTGTTACATTAATTGTTGCTTTTGCAATATCAAATTTAACATTTGTTTCAAACACTTCTTGATTACATCTTTCACAAATGCCTTTAACACCACCAATACTATCAGGAGTTGCTTCAACTGATACAATATCCTTCAATGGAAGGTGACCCAAAGGCATAGTGATTATATCTTCTTCTGTGCCATTTTTATAAACATAATGTGTAATACCTGTTTCTGTACAAGTTGCTTTTGTGATAACTTCTTTGCTTAAAACATCTTCTCTTTCAACATAAATCCAAGCATATTTCAAAACGCCATCATAACCACTATTGCTAAACAAAACAACTGTGTTAGGGCCTTCTGTAAGAGAACCTGTAATATCCCAATCTTGTCCGTTTGAATCTGCTATATAAATCCAATTATCAGATGTAAGAGTTGAAAAATCGGTATCGCTACCCAATTGCATATTATAAACGCCTACCCATGAAAAACCGACACCATTACCTACAGCAGTTGGGTTAACAACAACTGTTTCACCATGTGCAAATTCAATGGTTTCTGCTGTTTTAACCTCTGCACCATTGATTGTGAAATCAAATACTGTATCAGAAATATCTAAAGTTTCAATTGTGAAATAAACTGTTTTTTCGATACTTGAATAACCATCATCATTAAACAAAACTGCTTTATATTCACCTGCAGGCATTGATTTTCCTGATTCAAAAACGGCATTTGTAATATCTTGTGATAAACCGTTTGCATAAGCAACCCAATACCAATGAACTGCAAGTTCTGGGCCTGGAACAGTATCTTTATTATAAATACCTACCCAAGCGTTTTCATCTGGTGATGACGCTGTGATATAAACAGGTTCACCTTCTGTATAAGTAACTTTATCCATAGTTAAATCTTTTTCGATTTCACTTGGCATATATCTTGAAATTGTTACTTTATCTAAAACTTCATAACCATCTGCTGCAAACAAAATAATATCATAATAACCATCTGTAACAGGATAGTAAGATTCATATTGTGAATTTGTTGCATTACCTTTAAGAATATCAAATGCTTCGCCATTTTTAGCGCCGTATTTAGTATCATTTACATAATACCAATAAGATGAAACCGCGCCACCTGTTGTAACTGTAATACCAGAAGGTACAATACCAACCCAAGCTTTATCAATTGCTTGTTGTTCGCTTACTGTTGCAGTAACCATAATTGGCTCGCCCATTTTATATTGTGTTTTATTAGTTTTAAGCAAACCTTTTTTACCTGTTTGCTCTTTATTTTCTTCATCAGGAAGAACCTCATCAAATGGTTTTCTGCTAATAACAAGATAAATAGTTGCTTTTGCTGCGCCATTAGTATCTTTTAAAACAACCTTATAGCCACCTGCTTCAAGATTTTTTTCATCTTCTCTTAAAAGAACACCATCTTGAATTTTAAATTCAACACCATTTGTTGAACTATTGAGTTCATATTCATAAATTGGCAAAGCATCTTCTGTATCATTTGCTTTATATATACCAACTTTTTGACCATTTTCGCCTGAAGCAGTTACTTTGATTTCTTCGCCCTCGATATAATCTGATTTATCAATTGAAAGATTATCATATGTAACTTTTTCAACGGTGATTGCAACCTTTTCAATGCAAGAATAACCATCGTTCATAAGCAAAAAGATTTCATATTCCCCTGCAGGAAGACCTTTTGCAATAGTATAATCATGCTCTGTATCAGGTCTGCCACCTGTTGTATCTTGAATGCATACAGGTTTGCCGTTAGCTTCTGAAGCATAATACCAATAAATTGAACCAGGATCACCATCAGGAACAGTTCCTTTTTCATAAATACCAACCCAATCAGAACCATAACCGATTGCTGTTACCATAATTGATTCGCCTTCAGCATATACAGTTTTATCAGTTGAAAGTGCTGCCTCTTCAACCTCACCAATGGTGATTTCAATGCTTTCAACAACACTATAACTATCATTTTCTAATAAATATACAACATAATTACCAGTAGGAAGACCTAATGAATAGTTATAACCAGGTCTTTCAGGATGATAATTTTGAATGCGATAGGTTTCACCCGAAGTGTGACCTTCATCTGCAACATAATACCAATAAATTGATACAGGCGCGCCGCTTGGAACAACACCTTTTTCATAAATTGCAACCCAATCCTTACCCGAACCGGTTGCAGTTACTAAAATGTCTTCGCCAACCTCATATTCAGTTTTATTAGTAGAAAGTCTACTTTCAGCGCTTGCTACAAACTGAAAACTTGTAAGTATTAACATAAAGCATATTAATACTGCCATTAATTTTTTGAAAGTTGTTTTGAAATTCATTATTATTCCCTTTCTTTCATTAAAAAATTTGCAAAACCAAAATCGCATAAAAACCGATTTTGATATACATAAACATTGTACTACATTTCACATAAAAATTCAAGAGAAAACAAGAAATTATAACTGTTAAAATTTACACATTTTTCTAATTTTATACTATTTTTAGCAAAAAGAATTTGTTTAAAGTTTTCTCAATTTTTAAATTCAATGTATTTTCACGATTTAAAAAAGCAAAATAATATTAGAAAAACAAAAGGAGATTTTTTATGCAAAACAAAATGTCTAGTTTTATCAAAGGCGTTGGCACGGGTGCTGCGCTCGGTGTTGTTGCTGTGGCTGCTGTTACTACTATGAAAAGTGGGAAAAGCGCTAAAAGAAAATTAAGCAATGCTGTAAAAACTGCTTCAGATTTTATGGATAACATTTCTTATATGCTAAAATAAAAAGCTCGGTTTAAACCGAGCTTTTTTGCTTTTAATATTTTGAATTAAGATATCCTGTGATATAGAAACAAGATGAGTTCCAATAAATTGTAACTTCATTTGTTGTCCAGTTCCATTCCCAATCGATATAACAACCAGCCGGTGGCATATTATCCCAATCAATGCCTTCTGATTGTTTTACACCATTAACAACGGTTGGTCTTTGCCATTTTCTATCATTAGGACCACCTGCAACGAGGCCAGGAATTGGTTCTTTAACACCATCAAACATAGATGGGCGATGATGTGGATTTTCAACAGTATTAGTACCAAATCCTGAAACATAACATTTTGAAATATAGTTTCTACCGAAGATGTAAGAAACGCTATCTTTAATCATTTTATCATACTTATCGGTTTTCAAAATATAAGCCGCAGAAACAACATTTGCAAGTTTATTTGTTAACACTGCATTTGAACCCCAATAATATTCATTTTCATTTGTATTAACACCATCATGCAAACAAAGAAGATAAGGGTTTCTATTATATATTGTAAGCGCTGCATCTGCGCTATCAATAATGCATTTTAAAACTTTTGCTCTTAATTCTTCATCTGCATTTTCTGCTAAACAATAAGCAAATGAGCCATGACCACCTTGATTATAAGCGCCAAAAGCAGTTTTTGAGAATTTCATATTGAAAAACTCACGGAAATGGTCTTCATAAACCTTTTCGCCAGTTGAACGGAAAAGTTCAGCGGCTGCCCAATAAACCTCATCTAAACAACAACCATCACCGTAACCACCTGTGTTACAAGGTGGAACATTTTGAAACTCTTTAGCATCTTTATAATTAGCAATTGCATAATCAAAAGCGCGTTTTGCTGCTTCAAGACATTTTTTTGCATAATCAGGATAAAATTCTTTATAAACTCTTGCTGCAATAGCCATTGCTGCTGCAAAACCTGCAGTTGCAGGAATCATAACAGGGCTTAATGCTTGAATTTCCCATTTTTCAGAATCTGTATCAGGCATATCGTTTGCTGCGAAAGTATCAGTTGTTACTTTATGATAAACGCCGCCTTCTTCGTTTTGCATTTTAAGCATCCAATCAAGCTCATATTTTGCTTCATTCAAAATATCAGGCACACCATTACCACTTTCAGGAATGTTTAAATCAAAACCAACCTTTTCACCGAAAAGTTCATAAGCATACATCATATTAAAAACAGTTTGGTTTGCAGGAGTGATATATTTACCATAGTCACCCGCATCATGCCAACCACCTGAAACATCTTCCACAATAAACGAAGGGTCTGTAAGCAAATAAGCAGGAAGATTATGACAAGCTTTATGAGTATAAGGGCCTGCATATTTTTCTTCTAAATCCATACCACAACGTTGGAAATAAAGCGCTTTAATCATTGCTTTTGTAACTTCTTCGTATGGTTTTTTAGCAATTTCAAATGTATAAGAAACACCTTTTTTAGTTGCAATATAATATTTTCCTTCATCTTTTACATTAGTAAACACAGCGTGTGTTACATAAACAGCGTTAGTTGCATCGAACTTTTTGCCACTTAACTTTCCTTCAAAAACAACCTCATTATTTTCTGCATTTACTACAAAAAAATCACCCGTAACATCATTTTTACAAACAGCAATTTTTACATCATTAACACCGTAAGCAATCTGATTTACCGCAATATCAATATTAAGTTCTTTTGAAAAATCTTCTGGAATAATACCCATAATTTTCACCTTTTATTTCATAATTTTGGGGTTGGTTTTAACTGCCAACCCCATTTTGAATTTACTATTAAATTTTATTCAGCCAAACTTGCTTCAGCAGTTTTAGCTCTATTAAGGTCTTGTTGAACAATGCATGCATAAGTTGACAAACAAGATGAGTTCCAATATACACAAATCTCGTTTGATACATAGTCACCATTTTGATCATTATAATGGAATGATGTATCAGAACCTTGACCTTGTGAATAACCTGCAGCCATTTGACCAGGAGTACACTTGGTATTCTTATTCTCATTCATCAAAATTACTGATGGATAATGGTGAATGTTCTTAGATGAACCTTCAGAAATACCTGTAATGAAACAGTAACCAAGCCAGTTTGTACCAAGTTTAAAGTTGAATACTGAACGAGGAGCAGCTACATAATCGGTGCTATCTTTAATAAAGTAACTTGCAACAGCATTAGGTTTTATTGTACCTTCTTGGCCCATACTACCCCAACCATATTCAGCGGTATCACCGAATGATGTTTTACTTACTTTGCTATTAGCAGCAACTGCATCTGCTTTAAACTTATTAAGAATTGTGTTAACTAATGTTTCATCAGTTGCAGCTTCATTATTCTTGTTCATTAACAAGTATTGAACTGCACCGTAACCACCGTGAGCTTGTGAACCCATAGTATAATTTACAGTTGATGTTGAAATTTTAGCCGCATATTTGCTATCTTTTGTTGCTCTGTAAAGCGCTGTCCACATATAGAATTGTGAGCTATTAGCTTCTGATGGTGTACCACCGTAAGCACCACCACCGGTATTCCAACCAGATGCTGCTTTACCTGAAGGCACTTGGTCTCTTAAATTCTTTTCTGCAACGCTCATATCACGAGGAGAACTTGTTCTGTTATTCATATAGAAATCATAAGCAAGTTTTGCAGATTCAAGACATTCATTAGCAAATTCAGGGTCAATATCTTTAAATACATGATATGTGTTTGCCAAAGCACCTGCAGCACCTGCAGTTGTAGCAAAGTTTACACTCATTACACGGAAACCTTGATAAGAGTCTTTTGAGTTGTTACCATTAAATGAATAGTCTTGTTCAGGTTTTGTATATTGCGCAGAAGCGAAGTAACCTGTACAAATTCTAAAGTAGTAACCACCATAAGTTGAACTATTCTTATCTTTATTTTGCATATTGAGAAGGAATTTAGCTTCCCATCTAATTTGGTCAAGAATATCAGGAAGATTATCTTTTTCACCTTTTGAATTTGTATCTTGAACTATATCAGTTGTAAATACTTCTGGATACAATTCATAAGCTTGACAAAGGTCTGCTACAACCTGTGAAGCAGGTTGAGTATATCTACCATAGTCACCCGCGTCATGCAAACCATAAGCGAATTGAGTTGCAGGAAGTTTAATTACATTTCCGTTAGCATCAGTATTAGCAGTAAAATTATTTTTAGCTGCATCATACTTATCAACAACTACAACTTCTTTACCTTTGATTTGAGCATTTGTTGCTTCATAGTGACAAGCTGTACGAGCATGAGCTTCGTATTTCTTCATATATTCTGCTGCGCTATCACCATAAGTTTCTTCAAAATAATCTGCATATTTTTGAAGAACTGATTTTTCAACTGGGCCACCACATCTCTGATAATAAAGAGCCATAAGCATATAATCCATTGCTTTGCCATAAGGATTATCAGAAATCACAAATGGATATGAATAACCTGCAGGAGCATAGATTCTATATGTACCAGGAGTTGTGAATGATGACATATCAACACTTGATTGCCAAGCATCATCAGAACCGTTTAACTTACCAGGCATACACAAATATTTTTTGCCTGATTTGAATGTTGCAACAACTTGTTTTGTTGTTTCATCAACAAGATAAACATCTCTATTCTCAATCAAAGAATAATCAGGTGTTTTTTCAAAACCTTCAACAAGTCTGAAAACTTTTTTACCGTGAGTTGAATAACCAACTTGGTTTACAGCAACTGTATAATAAGGGTTATCATTAACAGCCGCTCTTATAGCCAATTGATTATGATAATATCTTGGAACGCCGCCTTCATAGAAAGGAGCTTGATCATAACCATGAGAGGTTGTTGCTGTTGTTGGCTTTGTTGTTGTGACATTTTCAAAAATACGGTTAATAAAGTTTTTCTGAATTTTAGAAACATATCTTCTTAACTGGAAAACATCATCAGTATCAAGAGCACCTGAAGAGTTAACATCAGCAGGGTCACCCTCTCTAACTCTTCTTGGCACATCTACCTTTGCAAGATACTTTCTAACCCAAAGAACATCTTGCAAGTTAATTGCAGAGTCTTTATTAGCGTCACCCAAAGGAGCATCAGCAGTTACTGAACCCATTGAAATACTTGAAAAAGCAATTAAAAACGCAAGAATAATTGCTAATACGGATAATTTTCTTTTCATTATCTTACCTCCGTTTAATGAAAAAGTTTTGTTGAAAAAGGAAAGTTGATAAAACTACCCCATAATCCACATACATTATATCAAAAACTTCAAATTAAATCAAGAAAAAAATAGCAAATACGAACTTGTTCTACAATTTGCATAAACAAATCAAAATAATTTGTAAATAGTTCACAAAGTTATTCATTACAAATCAATATTTCTCAAAAAAATCTCGTTTACAAGACGCTATATTATTGACATATTGAAAAATACAAGTTATAATAATGATAATTATGCTAACGTGTATAATTATGTCTTAATTATAATAATGTGGGGTTTAAACTTATGGAAGTTTTTCCAACCGTTTCGGTTGTTATTCCTATTCACAATGAGGAAAGATATATTGAGGCCTGTCTTGATTCTCTTCTTAATCAAGATTATCCTATGCATTTGATTGAAGCTATCTTGGTTGATGGTATGTCAACCGATGCTACAAGAGAAATTATCACAGAAAAATATACATCTAAATACAGCTTTATTAAAATGATAGACAATCCTGAAAAATCAGTTCAGTTTGCACTTAATCACGGTATCAAAGCAGCAAAGCACGAATATATCGTTCGTTTTGACGCTCACTCTGAATATGCTACTGACTATGTTTCAAAATGCATTGAATATCATTTAAAAACCGATGCTGATAATATTGGTGGCCCTAATATTGTTATGGGTAAAAATCCTATTCAAAAGGCAGTTGCGGCGGCTTATTATTCGCCATTCGCTTTAGGCGGCGGCAGAAACCATATTGAAAATTATGAAGGTTATTCGGATACTGTTTCTTTTGGCTCTTTCTTGCGCTCAACCGCTGAAAAGCTTAACTATTTTGATGAAGATTTAACTTTGAATGAAGATGATGATTTTAATTTCAGATTAATTGAACAAGGTGGAAAAGTTTATATCACGCCTGAAATTAGAAGCACTTATTACCCTAGAGATAATTACAGAGCGCTTTTTAAACAATATTATCTATATGGTTTTTGGAAAGTTGCAGTTATTAAAAAACATAAAAAACC
>JAZRPX010000051.1:0-4833 GCA_045649445.1 Acutalibacteraceae bacterium
ACACGAATTTGAATTGATTTTGTAGGAGTGGGGTTCTACCCCACCCGAAACCAAATAAATTTTTAAGGGGAGGAGCGAAGCCCCTCCCCTTCGAATGTATATAAGTTTATATCAATCTAACGGGTGTTCAGTGGAACGCAAAAACTAACACAATATGTTTAGTTGTTTTAGAATATACAATCTATAAATTACCCTTAATCTAACGGGTGTTCAGTGGAACGCAAAAACCAATACAATAGCAAAAGCTGTTTTAGGATATACAATCTATAAATTACCCTCAATCTGATAGGAGTGAACCAAAAAAATGAATGCGGAGATTTTGTGTGTTGGCACCGAATTGGTGCTTGGCAATATTTTAAATACCAATGCTCAATATTTATCAAGAAAATTAGCGGGCAAAGGCATAAATGTTTATTACCAATCATGCGTTGGCGATAATCCTGAACGAATTATCAAAGCACTTTCAACCGCAGTTACAAGAAGTAATCTCATAATTTTCACAGGAGGACTTGGCCCAACTGCTGACGATATTACTATTGAAACTGTTTCAAAAGCCCTTGATATTCCGCTTGAAAAAAATGAAGAAGCTTATAAAAATATTGTTAAATATTTTGAAATTTCTGGCAGAGAAATGCCTGCTAATAATGAAAAACAAGCATTTTTACCAAAGGGTTGCGTTGTTTTACCTAACGAAGTTGGCACAGCGCCAGGCTGTGTTATTGAAAAAGGCAATCAATGCATTGTTTTTATGCCGGGCGTTCCACATGAACTTGAAAGAATGTTTGAAAAACATTTAAGCAAATATCTTGATAAATATTCCGATGGCATTATTTTATCAAAATTTTTGCATATTTACGGTATTGGCGAATCAAAAATTGATGAAATGGCAAAAGATTTTATAAATGGTGAAAATCCAACCGTTGCGCCTTATGCAAAATTAGGTGAAACAGAACTTCGTGTTACTGCAAAAGCGCCTAATAAAGCAGACGCCGAATTTTTGCTTAATGAAACCACTCTAACTTTAAGCTCAATGTTTGGCGATTGTTTTTATGGCTATGATGATGTTACTCTTGAATCTGTTGTTGTTAATCTTTTGAAATCTAAAGGTAAAACTATCGCAACAGCCGAAAGTTGTACTGCCGGTTATATCTCAAAAAGAATTACTGATATTCCAGGCGCTTCAAAAGTTTTTAAAATGGGCGTTACAACTTATTCTAATGAAAGCAAAACCGAAGAACTTTCTGTTCCTGCTGATTTGATTGAAATTCACGGCGCTGTATCTCGCGAGGTTGCTGCTTGTATGGCTAAAGGCATACGTCTTAAATCTGGCGCAGATATCGGCGTTTCAATAACAGGTATTGCAGGGCCTGATTCTGACGGAAGCAAAAAACCTGTTGGTTTAAGTTATATTGGCATTTCTGATGAAAAAGGCGAATATGTTATTAAATCTATGAAAGGCCCAAAACCTGATAGAGAATATATTCGTTACACTTCGGCTTCAGAAGCGCTCAACTTTGTTCGTTTATTTATTCTTGAACGTCTTGATACACTTGAAATAAAAGAATTTAACGCTGTTCTTTTAAATGAACAACAAGAAATAATTGATGTTGAAGAAGAACCAATAAAAACCGAAACAAAACCAAAAAACAATCAAATGCCTTCTTATTTAACAGGTGTTAGCGAAGAACTTTTAAAACCCGAAGAAGAAAAGAAAATCAACCTTGTTGCAAAAGAAGATGAACAATCTCTTGCAAACAAACCAAAATATAACGATAAATCATCAATTGATGTTAATATCAAATTTGATGAAAACGAATATACCCCTGTTGAAGCAAAAGAGTTTGAAGCTTTTGATGTTGCTTTAGAGCAATACGAAAAAGACCTTGTTAAACAACATAACAAGGGCTCTTGGAAAAATTTCTTTATAAGAAGCACAGATGAAAAAGAAGAAAAGATAAGAAAAATTATTTTATATATTGCTATAATTGTTTTTATTATAAGCATTGGTTGGTCTGTTTATTTCTTTATAAACCCTGCTATTCAACAATATAAAATAAGTGGTTATTCAGAAGAAATTAAAAAAGCAGACAACTCACAAGAAAATTACTATAGCGATAAAGTTAACCCTAAATTCTTAACCCTTCTTGAAAAAAATAGTGATACTATTGGTTGGATTACTATAAACGGCACTAATATTGACTATCCTGTTTTAAAATCAAAAGAGCCAGATTTTTATATGAGAAGGGGATTTGATAAATCTTTCTCTCGCGAGGGCTCGCTTTTTGCAGATAAAGACACTTCTATTGAATATAAAAACGAAAGCAAAAACATTGTTATTTACGGTCATCATATGGTTTCAACAGGAACAATGTTTAAAGAGCTTGATAATTTTACAAATGTTAATTTTTATAAAAAACATCCTAATTTAACATTTGACACTCTTTATAGAGATGGCGATTATAAGATTTTTGCTGTGTTTATTACAAACTCTTTGCCTGAACAAGATAACGGCAATTTTTATAACTATATGCAAAGCAAATTTGCTACAGAAGAAGAGTTTTTAAATTGGATAAGCGAAGCAAAATTGCGTTCTTTAATTAAAACAAACGTTGATATTAATGCAACTGATGAAATTTTAACTTTGCAAACTTGTAACGATTCTTTTGAAAGCAATAACTCTAAAGCAAGACTTATTGTTATGGCAAGAAGAGTAAGAGATGGAGAGGAAAAAAGCGTTGATACAACAACTGCGCAAAAAAATCCTAATCCAAAACTTCCTCAAATGTGGTATGACGAAAATAGCCAGGTAAACCCTTACTATTCTATTGAAGAAAATAGAACTTTATCTTTTGAAGAAGCAAATAATATTACTACAACTACAACTAAAAAGCCAAGTTCTACTACTACCACTACAACCACTACAACAACTACAACTGCGCCTGTAACAGTAGCAGTTAATAACAATCAGTCTTCTACAAGCAAAAGCAGTACAACTACTAAAAAGACTACTACCACCAAGCACACAACTACTAAAAAGACTACTACCACCAAGCATACAACTGCGCAAACTATAACCACGCATGCCCCTGAAGAATCTACTACTTTGAAAGATGTTATAAACGAAAATGAGTAAATTTAACTTAATTTTATCAATGATAATTTTCGGCACAATCGGTATTTTTGTAAAATATATACCTCTCGGCAGTGGAACAATTGCTTGGCTTCGCGCTACTATCGGCTTTTTGTTTTTACTTCTCGTTGTTCTATGTAAAAAAAGCAAAATTTCATTTAAAGCAATTAAGAAAAACTTTAAATTTTTAATTCCATCAGGCATATTTTTAGGTGTGAACTGGATTTTGCTTTTTGAAAGTTATCATTACACATCTGTTGCAACTGCAACTCTTTGCTACTATTTAGCGCCAACTTTTATAATAATTGCCTCGCCTTTTGTTTTAAAAGAAAAACTAACGTTTAAAAAAATCATCTGCGCGACAGTTTCACTTGTCGGTATGGTTTTTGTTTCTGGCGTTTTAAACACGGGCTTTAAAATAACCGAACTTGTTGGCGTTGGCTTTGGCGTTGGCGCGGCATTGCTTTATGCTACTATCGTTTTGCTAAACAAAAAAACAACCGATATTTCATCTTACGATTTAACTGCTTTTCAACTTTTTATGTCTTCGCTTGTGCTTTTGCCTTATGTTTTATTAACGCAAGATTTTGGCGGAGTGAAAATTGATATAAAATTAGTTGTTTTAGTTATCTTTATCGGCATTGTTCACACGGGTCTTGCCTATATGCTTTACTTTGGCTCTGTTCAAAAGGTTAAAGCGCAAACAGCGGCGCTTTTTAGTTATATCGACCCTGTTTTAGCAGTGATTTTATCTGCCGTTTTGCTAAAAGAAAGCATAAATTTACTAACAATTCTTGGCGCAATTTTAATTTTAGGCGCGAGCGCTGTCGGTGAATTGGAAAAACAATAGGTTTTTTAGTTATGTAAACCAAAAGAGTTAAAAAACGCCTATTTTATAAGAGTTTTTTAACTTTTTAACATAGTTTTCAACATTTATGGTCAACTAAATTGTTGTCGAAATTTAACGATTTTATAGAAAGAAGAATAGAAAAATGACAAAAATTGATATTATTTCAGGATTTTTGGGCGCTGGTAAAACAACCCTTATCAAAAAACTTATTAAAGAGGCATTTTCTGGTGAAAAACTCGTTTTAATTGAAAATGAATTTGGTGAAATCGGCATTGACGGTGGATTTTTGGCAGACGCCGGAATTAATGTTACCGAGATGAATTCAGGTTGTATTTGTTGCTCGCTTGTTGGCGATTTTTCAAAGGCGCTCGTACAGGTGCTTGAAACTTATCAACCTGATAGAATTATTATTGAGCCATCAGGCGTTGGCAAACTTTCTGATGTTATCAAAGCCGTAAGAGATATTGACAATGAAAAAATTGTTTTGAATAGTTTTACAACTGTTGCCGATGCAAAAAAATGCAAAATGTATATGAAAAATTTCGGTGAATTTTTCAATAACCAAATTGAATTTGCTAAATCTATTGTTCTTTCGCATACAAAAGGTTTAGATGAAGAAAAAATCAATCAAGCAGTTAAGCTTATTAGAGAGCATAATAAAAATGGAACTTTGATAACTACTGATTGGGAAGAAATTTCTGGTGCTGATATTTTAGATGCTATGGAGCAAAAAAGAACTCTTTCTCAAGAATTAGAAGAGTTGTTACACGAGCATCACCACCATCGCGATGAAGATTGCGATTGTGGTTGCCATGAACATCATCAGCATCACGATGAAGATTGCGATTGTGGT
>JAZRPX010000052.1:0-2932 GCA_045649445.1 Acutalibacteraceae bacterium
ATCCGACTTCCAATGCACGCCCCTACAAAATTCCTTGAATTTTCGACGGCAGCAGACATAAGCCCTACTTATATCGTGTCATCCTGAGCGCAAGTCGAAGGATCTTAAAAAGATTCTTCAGCTCCACTTCGTTTCGTTCAGAATGACAACTGCCATAAAAACTCCTAAAATTATTTTTGCTTAATCAATCTAAAAACTGTATCAACTGCAACTCCGATAAATACCGAAATCGAAATCATTCCGGCAAACAGAAAGATAAAACAAACTAAATAAGATGAAAATGCCTCAATACAAAATGAAGAAACCACATAAATTATCATTACAATCGCGCACAAAATAAGTTTTGTGTTTAATTTCTTCACTTTAAATTCTGCTAATAAAAATGATGCTACTGCGAGCATTGCCGAATAAAATACTAAATCAGAGTCAAATATCTCTTTTAAAATCTCAAACATAATTATACTCCTTGTTTTCGGGCGTCATGTTGAGCGTAGCCGAAACATCTTGAAAAGATTCTTCAGCTCCACTTCGTTTCGTTCAGAATGACAAATTGTATGCTAACCTAAAACAGGTTAACTGTTATCTTCTGTCATATCATATTGAGCGAATGCGATAAATCTCATCCTCTCTTGTTAAGGATAGGGGTTGCATTATTCTTCACTCTCAACTAAATCCATAGCCGATTTTATAGTGCTATATGAATAGCCCTTTCGTTGCAATCCTGCAAACATTCTGCGGTTTATCTTTTCATCCGTATTAAATCCTTTATATTTAATACGAATAATCTCGGCGGCGTCCGACACTTCATCATTACAAAACTCATTTGCATAAGTTTCGGCAATTTCTCTATCAACGCCTTTTAAACATAACTCTGTTATAATCGCGCGTTTACCCAAACGCCTATTCATATGCAAATTATAAGCAAAGTTATATGCAAAGCGCTCATCATCAATAACGCCACCATCTGCGAGTATTTCTACTGCTTCAGCACAAGCGCACTTGTCAAAACCATCTTTAACAAGGCGCATTAACATTTCTTTTTTTGAATATTCGCGTCGAGATAACAACCAAAGCGCTTTAGAAGTTGCCCTTGTTTTTTCTGACTCATATTTTAGCACTTCAATATCATCTTCTGATAAATCAACGCCTATTTTAAGCCCGTTTTTAAGCACTGTTTCTTTATCTAAAAACACGCTAATCTCATCAAAAACAACTTCTATTTGGTGCTTTTTTGCTTGTTTTAAACTAACAATTTTCATTAGTCTTCAACTGCGATATCAATATCAATATCGAGCGCTTTTGATACTGGCTCTTCTGGCACATTTTCAACTGTTACTTCCTTAAGGCCTGATAATGTTGCTTTTGGAAGGCGTGGTTTTTTTGAGCCGAAAAGCATTTCACGACAAGCTTTGATTTTTTCTTCAATCTCTGCCATTACATCAGGATTTTCTAATAAATAAATCTTAACATTTTCTCTACCCTGACCGATTTTTTGGTCATTATAAGAGAACCAAGCGCCTGATTTTTGAATAACATCAACTTGAACGCCAAGGTCAACAATCTCGCCGACTTTAGAAACGCCCTCGCCATACATAATATCAAATTCTGCCTCTTTAAATGGAGGAGCAACTTTATTTTTAACGATTTTTGCTTTTGTTCTTGAACCGATAATATCATTTTGAAGTTTGATTGTTTCTTTCTTTCTAATCTCAATTCTTACTGATGAATAGAATTTTAATGCTCTACCACCTGTTGTAACTTCAGGGTTACCGTAAACAACGCCAACTTTTTCACGAAGTTGGTTGATAAAGATAACTGCGCAGTTTGATTTTGAAATACAAGCAGTTAATTTTCTTAATGCTTGTGACATAAGTCTTGCATGAAGACCAACGTGGCTATCACCCATAAGTCCTTCAATTTCTGCTTTTGGAACGAGCGCTGCAACCGAGTCAACAACAATGATATCAATTGCATTTGAACGAACGAGCGCCTCACAAATTTCAAGCGCTTGCTCACCTGTATCAGGTTGAGAAACCAAGAGTGAATCAATATCAACACCGAGCGCTTCTGCATAAACAGGGTCAAGCGCATGCTCAACATCGATAAATGCTGCCTCGCCGCCTTGTTTTTGCGCTTCTGCTACTGCATGAAGAGCAACTGTTGTTTTACCTGATGATTCAGGACCATAAATTTCAATAATTCTTCCCTTTGGAATACCGCCTATTCCGAGCGCCATATCAAGAGAAATAGAACCTGTTGAAATTGCTTCAACATTAAGATTTTGAGTATCGCCTAATTTCATTACAGCGCCTTTACCATAAGCTTTTTCAATCTGCTCTAAAGCGCTTTGCAATGCTTTTTCTTTTGGATTTAATTTTGCATCTGCTTTTGTAGTTTTACCTGCCATTTTTATATCTCCTTTAAGTTTAATTTATTTATTTGAAATTATTACCCTATCAAGACCGTTATAATCTTTAATTGTTTGAATATTCCTGAAACCATTCTCGGCTAAATAAACGCTCACCGATTTTGATTGAGAAAAACCTATTTCAAACATAAGGGTAAAATTACTATACTGTTTAAAATTCTCTGTAATTTTTTTGTAAAACAAAAGTCCTTGATTCTTTGCGAAAAGAGCAGTTTTGGGTTCACACAAAACCTCGCTTGAAAGACTTTGTTTTTCATTTTCTGCAATATACGGTGGATTTGAAACTACCAAATCATATTCGCCGCTAAATTCAAGCGCATCACCTTTAATTGCAGTTACATTTTCAACGCCGTTATGCTTTATATTTTTTTGCAAATAAATATACGCTTCATCATAAAGTTCAACTGCATCAACACACGCATCAGGGCGCTCTTTAGCAATTGAAACCGCGATAGCGCCACTTCCTGCGCATAAATCAAGCACTTTTGGTGATTTAATATCTTT
>JAZRPX010000053.1:0-2281 GCA_045649445.1 Acutalibacteraceae bacterium
TGATGAAATGTTTGAAAAAACAGCGTCTGTTGCCGCAAAAGAAGCAAGAGCAAATGGTATAAACTGGACTTTTGCTCCTATGGTTGATATAGCAAGAGATGCTCGTTGGGGCAGAATTGCCGAAAGTATGGGACAGGATACTTTTCTTGCAGGAAACTATGCAAAAAGCAAGGTAACAGGTTTTCAAGGTGATGACCTTTCTAATGTTGAAAACATAGCCGCTTGCGCAAAACATTATCTTGCTTATGGCGCTTGCGAAAGCGGAAGAGATTATAACAGCGTTGATATCAGTATGGCGAAGTTATATGATGTTTATTTGCCACCTTTCAAAAAAGCGGTTGAGGCAGGTGTTGCATCAGTTATGGCATCTTTTAATGATATAAACGGCGTGCCGATGACCGCAAACAGATTGATGATTAAAGGCGTTTTGCGAGAAGAATTAGGTTTTGGCGGTGTTTTAGTAAGCGATGCAACTGCTGTTAAAGAGTTGGTTGCTCATGGGCTTTCAAAAGATGAAAAAGCCGCTTCAAAACACGCTTTCTGCGCAGGTGTTGAAATCGACATGAACTCAAAATTCTATATTTCTAATTTAGAAAATCTTGTTGTTGATGGCGAAGTTGATGAAAAAGATATTGATGAAGCGGTTAAGGATATTTTAAGATTAAAATTTGCATTAGGGCTATTTGATAATCCTTATTGTGATGAACAGAGAATTGAAAAAGTTGCATGTAAACAAGAGCATCTGGCTCTTGCAAAAGAATCTGCATTGCATTCAACTGTTTTGCTTAAAAACAACGGCGTTTTGCCAATTGATAAAAGCAAATATAAAAACATCTCTTTAATTGGTGGTTTGAGTGATAATCTCAAAGAAAACTATGGGTGTTGGTCTTGGTATGGCAAAGATGAGCATACTGTAATGCTTAAAGATGCTTTAGAAAAAGATGGCGTGAATTATCATCGCTGTTATACTTTGAACGATGAAATTGATGAAAATGAGTGGGCGCAGGCAACTAAAAATGCAGACTTGATTATTGCAGTTTTAGGTGAAAACGCAAATATGTCAGGAGAAGCTCGTTCTTTTGCAGACATTTCTTTGTGTGAAACTCATAAGCAAGTTGTTAAAAGACTAAAAGCGTTAGGTAAACCTTTTGTTTGTGTGCTTTATAATGGCAGACCAATTTGTATTCCTGAAGTTAAAGAGTATGCCGATGCAATTGTAGAGGCGTGGCAACTTGGTACAAAAATGGGCGAAGCAGTAGCAGATGTTTTATTTGGAAGATTTAATCCTTGCGGAAAATTAACAACCAATTTCCCTAACAAAACAGGGGAATGTCCGTCGTATTATAATCATCTTTCAACCGGCAGAGCGCCTAAATTTGACGGCGAGCCTTGGACAAGTAAATTTGAAGATACAAAAATCACATCTTTATATTCGTTTGGCCATGGCTTATCTTATACAAAATTTGATTATTCTGATTTAAAAATTGAGAAAACAGAAAATTGTGTAAATGTGTCTGTAACGGTTGCAAACATCGGTGATTTTGATGGTTATGAAGTTGCGCAACTTTATATCCATGATAAATTTGCTGAGAAAGTTCGCCCTGTCAAAGAATTAAAAGGATATAAAAAGTTTTATCTGAAAAAAGGCGAAAGTAAGCAGGTTGTTTTCAATTTGCCGTTTAATCAAATGGGCTATTATAATGACAAACTCGAATATATCGTTGAAAAAGGCGAGTTTGAAATCTTTGTAGGAACAAGTTCTGAATTGAATATAAAAGCAGAGTTTACATTATAATAATGCCTATAATTTGTATAATAAACACACAAAAATCACAAAATATTGTGGGGTAAAAAAATATTCAAAAAATTTATAAAAATTGCTTTACAAATGGGGATTTTTGTGTTAATATATGTCAGTACGAATTTCTGGGAAAAATGGTGTCATTCACCTTGCGACCTTTTTCTCGGGCTTATCGTGAATTTATAGAAAGGTGAGGTATTTTATAATGACTCAAGAAAAGAAACAAGAAATTATCAAAGAGTTCGCTGCTCACGAAGGTGATACAGGTTCTCCTGAAGTTCAAATCGCTGTTTTAACTTACAGAATTAACGAACTTACTGAACACTTGAAAGTTCATAAGAAAGACCATCATTCAAGAAGAGGCCTTCTTAAGATGGTTGCTCACAGAAGAAACCTTCTTGCTTATTTGCAGAAGTGTGACATTGAAAGATACAGAGCTATTATTAAGAAACTCGGTATCCGTAAATAAGAATTCAAAAA
>JAZRPX010000054.1:0-1779 GCA_045649445.1 Acutalibacteraceae bacterium
CACTTAAATTATCTTTATCTCCAGAGAACATTGCTTTCAAAGAATTGCCATCAATTGAACTTAAATTTGTTGCAATTTTTTGAGCTTCCTTCTTATCTGCAACCAAAGCTTCATATTTTTCTAAAGTTTCTTTTTGAACAAAGCCCTTTTGAGCATCTGTAAGTTTGTTGTAATCTGTTTCTAATGCTGAAATTCCTTCAAGTGTAGGCGAAGTTTGCGCATCTTCAACTTTTTCTTCAAAAACAACAGCTTTAAATTCATCTTCGCTTACATTTGCGGTTAATTTAACATAAAGAGCGTTTAACAAACTCTTAATAGCAGGAGCAACCATATTCTTTTCATCATTGTCAAGTGCATTGTAAGCCCAAGTTGCATTTCGAACATCATGATTGTTCTTTTCTTGATATGCTTTTTTAAGAGTTTCGCAAGTGTAAGTAATCATTTCTTCTTTGTTTTCGTGTTTTTGCAAGAAGTTAATCAAAGCATCTTTAAACTCACGAAGTTCTGCAGCTGATTTGCTTTCAAATGCTCTTTTAATGTAGGTCCAGAAATCAAGTTCTGCTTCACCAGCAAAGAGTTGTGTAAGATAAGTAAAGAAACCAGGAAGTTTTTGGGGTTCTGGAAGTTCGCCCATGTATTCTTTCATTTGGGCTTTATATTCTTTTAATTCATCATCGCTCATTTGCGAAAGAATTTCGCGAACTAATTTCAAAACTTGTTGTTGAACAGCTCTTGTATCTGCAACTTTAGATTTAAGTTCGGCCATTAAACCTGTTTCTTTATCTGAAATACTTGTTGAAACAGGAATACCGTTTTCAATAAGTTCTTTCATTTCTTTTTCAAGTGCATCAATTTCTGATTTTGATGCAGGTTTAAAGTCAAGGCAAACCGCTTTAACCCTTGCAGTAAAGTCATCTGATTGTCTAACCTTGTCAACATATTTATCATACATTGTGCTCATTCCGTTGTTTTCAACAAGCAAATCAAATGCTGTTAATTCTGCTGTGGTTAATGCTTCGTAACCGTCAATCGCTGACTTCATAAGATAATAAACGTGACCTGAAGTCAAGTCTTCTTCAGAAACGCTCATAAGAAGTTTGTCTAATGAAACAAATTGCTCATAAACAAGTTCTGCAGGACCTTTGCTAACTTTAATTGTGATTGTGCTTGTGCAACTAATTCCGCGTTCATCGGTAACAGTTACTTTGAGTTTGGTGGTCTCTTTTAAACGAAGTGTAATTTGGCTTGATGTTGAACCATCTTCATCTGTCCACTCATATTTTAATGTGCCTGTACCACCACTTGTATTTGCAGTTAATGTTACTTCGTCATTTGTGAAAATAGAAGTAGCTGAAGCAGAAATATATACTTCCGGCTTTTTGTTAACAGTAAGTATTACCCAGTTTGTATTAACTGTGTTGCCTTGTTCATCAGAAATACAGCAACGATAGTAATAATGACCTTCTTTAGTCGTTGTTTTTTCAGTGTAATACACTGGACCAAGCTTGTCTGTCCATTCTACAGTGAGATGTCCAACTTCTTGTCTTTGCCATGTGTAAGAAAGTTTTTCGTTTCTATCAACTTCAGCGCCAACCTCAAAACGAACTTCACCACCCTCGGTTGTTTCCCAGTCTTTTAGTTGAACAGTAATTACAGGTGGTTTGTAATAGGTCATTTCGTCTGATGAAGCCACATCACTGTCTTTAATATCTTTATCACTACTTGTAGCAATAACAGTATATTTGTAGTCACCACTGCCGTGTTCGTACAAATAGTCGC
>JAZRPX010000055.1:0-3116 GCA_045649445.1 Acutalibacteraceae bacterium
AATAATTGTTTAGTAAATGATTGGCTTAGAATAAATTTTGGTTTCCGCCGCCACCAAGACCGCTACTGCCAAGGGTGAGTGCAGAAGATGCAAATATATTAGGTCCACGAGATTCAAGAGAAGATCTGAATATATTAGGTCCACTTAAACTAGAAGATGCAAATATATTAGGTCCACGAGATTCAAGAGAAGATCTGAATATATTAGGTCCACGAGAAGCAACATCCTCACGAGCACCATCATCAACAGAATCGTTAACAACATTATTTAAAGGACGAGCACCATCATCAGAAACAGCGACAGGTTCGGTACTTACACTTTCATCAACACATGCAGGAGCGAAAAGTTTTTCGTTTCCACCGCCACCAAGGCTTCCACCTAGTGACGCATCATTCACATTCAAATCTGCTGCAGCAGCGCAGCCGATACCAATTACTAAAAGTATTAAAGAAATTGAAATTAATGCTATTTTATTCATTTTATCTTCCTTAAATTTGTTTAAGGATAACATATCATTCCACAAAATTAGAGAATCAAATAGAATCATATTTTATCCTCGACAGTATTACTTTGTAAAAGAGCACATATAAAGATTTTCGAATGTAAGTGCTTACTTACAGTCTTAAATTGAAAAATAAGGAAGAATAATGCTTTAAGAAAAAAATAAAAAACAAATGATTAGTATTTATAAAATAAACTTAAAATGATCAGTTAAAATGTCAAAAAAATAGAAAATGTTCATCAAAAAACATGCAAAATTGAAAGATAAGAAAAAGAAAAAGAAAGATTAAATCAAACTTAAAAAGCTTGATTATTGATGTTTCTTACGAGAAAACTCAAGAAACACAATCTTATCATCTTTTTCGATATAGGAATAATACAATCTGAATGTGTCAGCAACATAAAGCTCAAGTTGACCTTTACGGTTATGGGCCATGTTCTTGCCGACATATGGATTTTCAAAAATCTTCCTGATCTGTTTTAGGAATTTTTCCAAAACAGATTTGTCAATCTTCTTAATAGATTTGAAGAATTTTCTATCATATTCCCAATCCCTTAATACACCTCCTACTTTAACAAAAAGCTCATTAAGCTCTTCAGCAGAACAGATTCTATTAGGACAGACCATATTGATCTTGGCAATCACCTAACAAAACCAATGCATTAAGTTTTTCTCACCCTCCTAATATGAAGACCACTATAATGGTCCATTGGTGCTTTTAGCATATCTAATTTAACCACAGAATACTCTTTGGAATAAATCTTATTTTCAATATACAAAACTTCACCTCATATTTGCGATAATCATATCGCAACTATTATTTTATACTCATCCATATAAATAGATTTCTAAATTATATTTAGATTATAAATAAAATAATAAAATAATAAAAAAATTAAAAAAATAATAAAATAATAAAATAATAAAAAATTAAAAAGATAATAAAATAATAAATAAATAAAAAATTTATACTACTTAAAATAAAAAATCAATTGATTGAAATGACAACATTAAACAATAAAAAACTTAAAAAATTATTAAAATCCAAATCAAGAGTAAAAATAGAACAGAACCCTGATATCTTCTATAAGGAATTTCTAAAGTCAACACTTTTCATTCCTGTTATTGCAATTGGAGATGAAGACTCATTGGAAGATGGAGATACCCTTGATTTACAGATAGGTTTCTTTGATGAGGATAATGGAGACCGCAACATATACCTCTTTACAGATACAAACGAATTGGAAAAGGCAGGATATCAAATCAAGTCAATAGCTGTCAATATGATGGAACTCTCAATCATACTCTCACAATTTGATATGGATTTCAATTATATTGTAATCAATCCATACAGCGTTGACTCCTACAAAATAGATTTTGATGAATTTTTAGACAAAAATAACTTTTAGATAAGAATAATTTTAGAATATAATGAAAATATAACTAAATGTGATAGAATGAGTTTACTTTTCAACACTAAACTTGAATCATTGATGAAAAACCAATCCGAGATGAGCGAAGAGGAAAATGAGCATTTCCTAAACGAACTTCGGAAATCAGAACTATTAGTTCCTCTACAAATAGAACTTGATTCATTAGATCTTGAAAACATAAATCTTGATGGATTGAATGAAATAAACAAAGAGGTCAAATTCCATTTGAAATCTTTTGTTGGACCTAATGGAATAAAGGTCATACCTATTTTTACAGATGAAGAAAACATTCATGATGTCAACTTGAATACAACAGTTGGATCATTGTTCATGAGAGACTTGTGCAAATCCATAACCCCTATTCAGGATAACTTTGACCAGATCATTATCAATCCAAGTTCAGAGACTGAATATAAAATAAGCATTGATGACTTTTTAGCATTGTTTGATGAAGAGCGTGAATTTGAAGATCTCATGAAAGAGATTGAAGAGGAAATGCTTGAAGATGAAAACTAGACTCTTTTTCATTTCACATCTCTAAATATAACCATACATATATAATACAAAAAATAGAACAGCAAATAAAACTGCTATAAAAATCAAGAATAAGATTCCTTCTTTTGAAAATGGGCTTACTGGTGCGCAAGTACCGTTGGAACAATCATCGTCAATTTGACAATTATTTTTATCTCGAGACACCTTAATCACCAAAATACATTAATCCATTAAAAATAGTAAAATCAGTTAAAAACAGTTAAAATTAAAAAAATAGAAAAATGCTATTAATGATAATCATTAATAGCTAAAATTAATCAACTTATTTGAAGTTGGTTGCTCTTTCTTCGAAGTAAGATTGTGGGTGTTTACATACTGGGCAAATGACAGGAGCATCGGTTCCTGAAATGATGTGACCACAGTTGATACATTTCCATTCAATTTCTTCTTCTTTTTTGAATACAGTTTCGCCTTCAACGTTAGCGAGTAAAGCTCTGTATCTTTCTTCGTGTTCTTTTTCGATGTTACCAACCATGGTGAATAAACCTGCGATTTCATCGAAACCTTCTTCGATTGCGGTTTCTGCGAATTCTTTGTACATTGCAGTCCATTCTTCGTTTTCACCATCTGCTGCTGCGTTTAAGTTAGCAATAGTGTCTGGAACTTCTCCATCGTGTAAAAGTTTG
>JAZRPX010000056.1:0-2564 GCA_045649445.1 Acutalibacteraceae bacterium
TTTTAATTTTTCTTTTGAAATATGCACACAATTGCCTTGTATTTCAATTTTTGCGCCAAATCGCGAAAGAATATTTATAATCTTTTTATCGCCTTGAACTGAATTTATCGCAAGATTTTCAACGGTTAATCCATTTTCAAGCATTGCTCCTGCGCAAAGCCAAAAAGCAGCATTAGACCAGTCGGTTTCAACTTCACAATCACAACTTTCAAACTTATCATCAATCAATTCGAATGTATTATTATAAAACTTGTAAGTTATGCCATATTTTTTTAATACCTCAAGCGTAAGCAAAACATAAGAAAACGACTCTAGTTTTTCTTTAATAATAATTTTTGACTTACCTTCAATCAAAGGCAATGCAAAAAGCAAACCTGATATAAACTGAGACGAAACATTACCTTCAATTACAAATTCATTAGCAATTAATTTACCACAAACAGAAATTTTATCATCTTTTCTTGTGATGGCACAACTGTTTTTATTTAATTCTCTGTCAAGAGGATATAATGGTCTTTGCGATAATCTCCCATGAGTTTTGATCTCAACTTCTAGTCCTAAAGCGCAAATAATCGGCAATAGAAATCTTAATGTTGACCCACTTTCATTACAATCAATTACCCTTTTAGACTTGTTTGCATCAATCGGCTTTACGAAAAAACAATTATCTTTGTATGAGATTGTTGCACCCAAATCATTCAAACAATTAACAGTAGCTTCAATATCTTTAGATATATTATCACACTTAATAATAGATTCTTTATTAGAAAGTGAAGCGCAAATCAACGCTCTATGAGCATAAGATTTAGATGAAATTGCAGAAATAGCTCCACTTAAATTAGAGTTTTCAATTATTACATTCATAATTACTCCTCTATATAGTCCATTACATCCGTTACGTTTATATTTAAAATTCTTGTATCACCTATATCATACGGAAAAACAAGATTTATTGTATTTCCATTTCTCTTTTTATCAGATAAAATCGGTTGAATCAATTCATCAGCAGAAAAACTTGTTGATACAGGTAAATTAAATTTATTTAAAATATTTTCAATAATATCAACACATTCCTTGTTACAGAATCCTTTTTTATAAGAAGCTTTTGCAATCATATTTAAGCCAATAGCAACAGCGCTACCATGTGATATATTATAATCACTACACAGTTCAATTGAATGTCCAATTGTATGACCGAGATTGAGTTTTTGTCTTTCACCTTTGTCAAATTCGTCTCTTTCAACAATATCTCTCTTCATCTTCACGCATTCGGAGATAACATATTCTTTATCAAAATCATTACCGTTTTCGTATAAATGATCAAATAAAGTTTTATTACCTATAACTGCATATTTAATTACTTCTGCACATCCGTCAGAAAAGACTTCAGGTTTCAAAGTAGTAAGTGTTGAATAATCACACAAAACTAGCTTTGGTTGGTAAAAAGCGCCAACTAAATTTTTTCCTTCATCAATATCTATTGCTGTTTTGCCACCAACTGAAGAATCAACTGCAGCTAAAAGAGTTGTAGGGATTTGAATATAATCAATTCCGCGAAGATAACAAGAACTTACAAACCCTGCTAAATCACCTACCACACCACCACCTAGTGCAATTATCAAATCAGATTTAGTTATATGATTTTTAGCAAGATAAGAAAGAATTTTCAAAAAGTTATCTGCATTTTTTGAGGTTTCTCCGTTTTTAATTACATATTTCAAAACATTAAAACCGCTTTTTATTAATGACTGTTCAACAACATTAGAATATAACATATCAACAATGTCATCTGTTATTATAACAACTTTTTCTGGTGACAAAATTTCATTGATATACTCACCTGTGTTTTCAAGCAAATTTTCACCAACAACAACTTTATAGCATGTTGAAGCTTTTACACTAATTTCAGTCATTACCGTCAACCTCTTCTTTAATTTTTCTTCCTTCATCTAATAATTTTATCATAGTATCTTTATCATTGCAAACTAAAGATGTTTTATAATCATTTAAATTTTTTATTAAAATATCAAGTTCTTTAATCAAATGTTCTTTATTATCGAAAAACAATTCAGTCCACATAACGGGATTAAGCCAAGCAACACGCGTTAAATCTTTATAGCTACCAGCAGAAAATCCTTTGTGTATCTTTGCATTAGGACTCTTGATAAAACCATTTGAAATAATATGTGGCATTTGAGATGTAAATGCAATTGTTTTATCATGCTCAACAGCAGTAGTAACTGCGAATGAACCAAAGCCACATGGACTTAAAAGTTGTTTTGCTTTATCAAACATTTCTATATCATCATAACTTCTTGGAATAATTACCATTGGCGCGTCTTTAAACATATCAGCGCTACTAAATTTGTATCCAGAATTATGAGTTCCTGCCATTGGATGACCGCCAAAAAACTCGAACCCAAATTTATCGGCTAACTCAAATCCAACCTCACAAATTTTTGTTTTTATTCCACAACAATCAATTACAGAAGCGTTTTTATTAAAAAGATGGGCTTTTTCTTTCAAAAATTCAATAGTTGCATTTGGATATAAAGCAATAATGA
>JAZRPX010000057.1:0-5885 GCA_045649445.1 Acutalibacteraceae bacterium
ACAGTGGAGGCATCAGAAGGCGATGAAAAAACAGGTGCTCAAATCGTGCTTAAAGCATTAGAAGAGCCAGTAAGACAAATTGCTACTAATGCAGGCCTTGATGGTAGTGTTATTATTGCAAAAATTCTTGAATCAGGTAAAGTCAACTATGGTTTTGATGCTTATAAAGAAACTTACGGTGATATGATTGAACAAGGAATTGTTGACCCTACTAAAGTTACTCGTTCTGCGCTTCAAAACGCTGCTTCTGTTGCTGCTATGGTGCTTACAACTGAAAGCTTGGTTTCTGATAATAAAGAAGATGCTGCGAAAGAAGCAGCAGCGGCTGCAGCTGCCGGTATGGCCGGTGGTATGGGCGGCATGTATTAAAAAAATAAAAGCTGTAAGAAAATTTCTTACAGCTTTTTGTTTTTTTAATTTCAAATTAATCTGTCAAATAATATTTTAACAAAGATTGTAATAATTCATCTCTGTCAAGTTTGCAAATCTGACTTCTTGCGCCTTTATGGGTTGTAATATAAGTAGGATCTTCAGAAAGAATATAGCCGACAAGTTGATTTATCGGATTATATCCTTTTTCTTTTAATGCTTCATAAACCTGATTTAAAACAAGTCTTATTTGCATATCTTTTTCACTACCTAACGAAAAAGGTATTGTCTTGTCAGTCATAATAATCGCTCCTATCATTTTGCTTTTTTGTAATTATATCATAAAAATTTTATAAAGTAAATATTTTTTAATAAAGTTTAAATAAAATTAATAATTTCTTTTACAATTTGATCAACGTTTTTGCCGTCAACATCTATTTTATAATCTGAAACAGAGTTGTAAATAGGGAGGCGTTGTTGTAAAAGAGTTGATATTGTAATAAATTTATCCTTCGTTTGCAACAAAGGCCTTGAAGTATCATTATCTAGTCTTTTATAAACTTCTTGCGCAGATATATTTAAGAAAAATATATTTCCATTTGATTTGATAATTTTGACATTTTCAGGATTTAGAACAGCGCCACCACCCAGTGAAATGATACAATTATCTTTTTTTATTATTTCTTTGATTGCCTCTGTTTCTAATTTTCTAAAAGTTTCTTCGTTGAATTTATTGAAAATCTCTGTTATAGATGCGTTTTGAACCCGTTCAATGTATTCATCGGAATCTATAAAATTATAGTTTAATTTTTTAGCAAGTGATTTACCGATTGTTGATTTTCCACAACCCATAAATCCACATAAAATAATGTTCATAAAATAAAATTCCTTTAATTTTTAAAAAAATAATAAAAAAATATTGACAAAATAGATTTTTTTTCTTATTATGTTTAATACAGTAATAATATAGCAGATTTTTTTAGATTTGTCTACTGTAGATTTTATTTTTGGAGGCAATACTTATGGTATTTGAAAAAGTTAGCAATATATTAGCAAATCAATTTGATATTGATGAATCTGAAATTGCAATGGACACTAATTTAACAGAGGATTTAAGCGCTGATAGTTTAGACTTTGTTGACTTGATTATGTCACTTGAAGATGAATTTTCACTAGAATTTAATGAAGATGACGCTGATAAGTTTAAAACTGTTGGAGATATTGTTAAACATATAGAAGAATCTATGTAATTATTAAAACAACTGGCTGATTATTTGGTCAGTTGTTTTTGTTTAATTACTACTTGAAATTATTTATGAAGTATGTTATTATATTATAAATAAATAAAACGGAGATTTAAAATGATTAAAAGATTTTTAATTTGCTTGTCAATAGTATTTATCATTTTGTCTGGTTGCTTGATCGGTACGGCTTTAGCAACTGAAAGCACTGGTGTTAAAGGTGATCTTAATTATGATGGCGTTTTGAATTCAAAAGACTATTCGCTTCTTTCATCATATATAAAATCAGGTAAAGGTAATTATGAATTATCTGAAGTTGATTTTAATGGCGATGGTATAGTTAATGAATCTGATAAAACTGCTGTTAAAAATGCTATTGCTACAAATTTTGACATTAATGGCGATAAAAAATTGAATGTTCTTGATTATCGAATGCTTGAAAAATATATTGCGAGATATGATGTTTCAAAGTTAAAGAATTTTAATTTATCAAAATGTGATTATAATGGTGATGGAAAAGTTACCTTTGTTGATTTGAACCAGTTAGGTTATTATGAACTTTTTGAATTTTTCTCACCACCATATTAATTTTTAAATATGAAAGGATTATTATTATGAAAAGATTTATTTCAATTGTTACTGTTATTTGTATGCTTTTGGCTTGTGGCGCATTGTTCTCATCTTGTAAAAAAGATGAAAATAATGGTCAATCTGTTGAAAAATACACTTCAACTTCTAAAAAAGAAACTGCAACCAATGAAGATGGAAACGTTATTGAAATGGAAACAGTTATTCTTGATGTAACTGATAAAGAAGGAAATGATCAAACAACAGTTGTAGAGTATTCTGTTATGGGTGGTTCTGACCCATATGTTGAAGATATTTTCTAAAATATGTTTAAAATAAGAATGGCGGATTTTGTTATTGAAATTCGCAATAAGTATGATTATGTAAAAAAACAATGCGCTGATTACATTGTTGATGTTGATGAACAAGCTTTGTTTTTTGTAGAGGCAACTCAAGACGATATTGAAAATGAGAAAAACAGTTCTGAATTTAACTTTGATGTTGGTTATTTAGAAAGTGTTTGTATTTATAGAAACATTGCTTATGTGTTGCCAAAATATAACGCTTTTCTTTTTCATGCTGCAGTTGTTGCTGTTGATGATAAAGGATATGCTTTCACCGCTAAAAGTGGTGTGGGTAAATCTACCCATATACGACTTTGGAAGGACTTGCTTGGTGAAAAATTAACTATCGTTAATGGTGATAAACCAATTATTCGTGAGATTGATGGTAAAATTTATGCTTATGGCACGCCTTGGTGTGGCAAAGAAGGGTATAATGAAAATACTTCTGTTGAACTTAAAGCAATTTGTTTTATCAATCGTGGAGAAGTTGATGAAATCGAACCATATGAAAAGGCGAAAGCAGTTTCTAAAATTGTTCATCAAATAATTGTTCCAAAATCATCGAATGATATTATAAAAGTCTTAGAAATGCTTGATAGTTTTATAAAAAAACTTGATATTTGGAAACTTAATTGTACAATGAATATTTCAGCCGCAAATGTTAGTTATAATGCTATGAAAGGTGGTCAAAATTAATGAAAATCAGAGATGGTTTTGTTGTTAGAGAAGTGGCAGGTACATATCTTGCCTTGGCAACTGGTGAATTAAGTAAAATTTATAATGGTTCAATAACACTTAATTCATCTGCAAAATTTATTTTTGATTGCTTTTTAAATGAAACAACAAAAGAAGAAGTTGTTAATAAAATGCTTGAAAATTACAGTGGTCTTGATAAAAAAACCGCTGAAGAAGCAGTTGATGAATTTATTGAAAGACTTATGGAGGAAAATTTGTTTGATTAGTCTGCATATGAATGAAATGGTCGGATTGATCAAAGAAGTTGTTTCCACTGATGGTGAATTCAGACTTTACCCGAAAGGTACAAGTATGTTACCGTTAATTAGGCAAGGCAAAGACTCGGTTATACTTGTTAAACCGAGTCTTTTATCAAGTAAAGATATTGTGCTTTATAAAAGAAGTAATGATCAATTCGTGTTGCATAGAATCATTAAAATTAATGGTGACGATTTAATACTTTGCGGTGATAACCAATCCGAGTTAGAAAAAGGAATAAAGTCAACAGATGTTATTGCAAAAGTAAAGGCAGTTTATATTGATGAAACTCGTTACGAAGGCGTAACAGGAAATAATAATGCTTCTTTTTATTATTTCAAATTATTTTTAAAAAGAAAATTCAAACCAACAATAAATAGATTTAAAAGAGTGGTTAAAGATCCATCTTTAATCTGGAGGAAATTGAAAAAGTGAAAAAATCTAAACCGATAACACCTTTAAAATGGACATATAGCGTTGTAAAAAAGCAACTACCAATTATTTTTTCTTTGGTGGTTTTAAATTCGTTGCTTGCTTGTACAGGCACAGTTATTGCGCTTGTTTCTAAATATATTATCGATTCGGCTATAAAACAAAATATGTCAGATTTTTATTTGTGGGTAGTTGCTCTTGTATCTGTTTATGTTTTTATGCTTATCTTTGGTGGCTTAACAAACTTTTTAACAGAAAGATGTAGAGCAACTATTGAATTAAATGTTAAAGCAAACCTTTTTCAAAGAATAACAATGAAGAAATATGAAGAAATTAGTTCTTATCACAGTGGCACTCTACTTAATAGACTTACTTCGGATGTTAATATTATTAGCAACTGTGTTACACATGCTTTTCCTTCGTTTATTTCAACAATAGTTAAACTGATTTTTGCTTTTGTTGTTATTGTTTCATTTGAACCATGGTTTGCACTCGTATTTGGTGTTGGTGGAATATTTATATTTATAGCCACAAGATTATTAAGAAAAAAGTTAAAATCGCTTCATAAAAAAGTTCAAGAAGAGGATGACAAAGTTCGTTCATTTTGGCAGGAATGTTTGTCTAACTTGCTTGCTGTAAAAGTTTTTTCTAATGAAAGCAATATGGCTGATAAATCGAATGATTTGCAACAAAATTGCTTTAAAGCTAAAATGAAAAAAGCAAAATTTCATGTGTTAAGCGGCTTTTGTTATAGTGGCTTGATGTATGTTGGATATTTGTTTTCATTTATCTGGTGTGCAACTCGTTTGATTATCGATGTAACATTTACTTATGGTACATTTACTGCGGTTATGCAACTTGTTTCACAGGTTCGTCAGCCATTCTCACAAGTTTCTGGTCTTATTCCACAATACTATAATGCTATGGCTTCTGCTGAAAGAATTATGGAAATTGAAGAAATACCTGATGAAGAAATCACAGATGAAAATTTTGATTATAATGAAATTTATTCAAAATTGAAATCTATTAAAATTAATGATTTGTCATTTGCATATAAAAGAGACAAGGTTTTTGATAGTCTAAATTTTGAAATTGAAAAGGGTGATTTTGCAGCAATTGTTGGTCATTCGGGTATTGGTAAAAGTACCTTGTTCAAAATTATGCTTGGTGTTTATACTCCTAAATCAGGATCTATTGATTTGGTTTGCGAAGATGAAACATATAATTGTTCAATTAATACAAGAAAAATATTTTCATATGTACCACAGGGTAATTTGATTTTTTCAGGCACAATTAAAGAAAATATTTTATTTGTAAACTCTGATATACCTGAAGAAAAAATAAATAAAGCGCTTGAACTTGCTTGTGTTAATGAGTTTGTTGAAAAACTTCCAGATGGCGTTGATACTTTAATTGGCGAGAAAGGTTTAGGTCTTTCAGAAGGTCAGGTACAAAGAATTGCAATTGCAAGAGCTCTTTTGTCTGATGCACCTATTATGCTTCTTGATGAGGCAACAAGCGCTTTAGATCCAAAAACGGAAGCAACTGTGTTACAAAATTTGAAAAATATGCAAGAAAAAACTTGTTTGATTGTTACTCACAGAAAGCAAGCATTGGAAGTTTGCAATAAAAAGTGGGAGATTAAGGTAGAAAATTGAAAAAAGTACTTGATTTTTTGAGATCAGTATAGTATAATATGCAAGTCGTTTGACTTGAATATTTGCCGGTGTGATGGAATTGGCAGACGTGCTGGACTCAAAATCCAGTGGTAGCGATACCGTATCGGTTCGACCCCGATCACCGGCACCAAAAAAGCATTGCTTTGGCAATGCTTTTTTATTTTCTTTCTAAAAAACAAAAAGTTTTTTTCCGAAAACGCTTGACAAGAAGAAAAAAGTGTGATATACTTGTAAAGCATTTTGGTTTACACCGTTGATTT
>JAZRPX010000058.1:0-5209 GCA_045649445.1 Acutalibacteraceae bacterium
AATTGAACAAGGTGGAAAAGTTTATATCACGCCTGAAATTAGAAGCACTTATTACCCTAGAGATAATTACAGAGCGCTTTTTAAACAATATTATCTATATGGTTTTTGGAAAGTTGCAGTTATTAAAAAACATAAAAAACCTGCGCGTCTTTCTCATTTAGTTCCACTTTTATTCTTTTTATATATAACCTTTGGTGGGCTTTTATCGTTATTCTTTAAACCAATTCGTTGGCTTTATCTTGCAATTCTCGCGCTTTATGTTGCTATTGATTTTATTGTTTCTTTTAAATCAAAGCACATTACTTATACAATTGGCAGATTGCGTCTTATGTGGGTGCATTTTGTTTTGCATTTCTCATATGGCTTGGGCTTTTTTGCCGGAATATTCAAATTTGCTTTTAAAAAGTGGTAGAAAAATATGGCTTATAAAATAAGTGATGTTGAAATAATAAATTTGCAGAAAAAATCACTTGATATGTTGTTATTCTTCAAAGATTTTTGTGAAAAGCATAATCTTACCTTCTTTTTCTGTGGAGGTTGTCTTATTGGCGCTGTAAGAGAAAAAGGTTTTATTCCTTGGGATGATGATGTTGATGTTTTTATGCCAAGAGAAGATTATGAAAAATTAATTGAGATTTTCAACGAAAAATCAAACTCAAGCAGATATTTTTTACAAGTTTCAACTAAAGAAAAACTAACCAAAAACCTTTTTGCAACTATTTGTGATAGCGAAACTACTTATATCAAAACTTATCAAAAAGACCTTGATATAAATCATGGTATTGTTCTTGATATTTTGCCGATTGATGGTGCGCCATCTAATAAAATCAAACGCCTTTTTCAAATGTTAAACGCGCTTTTATATTCGCTTTATTTAATTGGCGAAGCCCCACTTAATAACGGAAAACTTATTGAATTTATCGGCAGAGTTTTGCTCATTCTTTTACCTTTTAAATCGTTAAGATGGAAGGTGGCAATGGCTTGTAAAAAGAGAATGACTAAATATTCGCTTAAAAAAAGCGAATTTGCAACAGAGCTTTGCTCTGGCCCTTATTATATGAGAAAAAAGTATTTTGCGAAAGATTTTTTAGATACTGTTTATCTCGATTTTGAGGGCTATAAAGTTCCTGCTATGGTAGGGTTTGACAACTATCTTAAAGAAGCTTTCGGCGATTATATGGAATTACCGCCTGAAGAAGACAGAGTTGTTCATCATGAGATTGAGTTTGTCGATACTGACAATTCATATAAAACTTATAAAGGTAAATATTATTCTACAAACGGAGGAAAATAAAAAATGATTTTTGGTGCAATTTTAGCTGGTGGCGTTGGCTCAAGAATGAATATTTCTGATATGCCTAAGCAATTTTTGAAATTGGGTGAAAAACCTATTATTGTTCACACCCTTGAAAAATTCAAATTGGCTTCTCGTCTTGACCATATTTATATTGGTGTTCACGCTGACTGGGTTACACATATGAATGACCTTATTAAAAAATATGTTGGCGCTCCTGCTTCTGATAATATTCATGTTGTTGCAGGCGGTACTGACAGAAACTCAACTATTTTTAACATTATTGCTGATATTGAAGCAAACTTTGGTGAAAGCGATGACCACATTATCGTAACTCACGATTCTGTTAGACCTTTCGTTACACAAAGAATGATTGACGAAAACATTGACGCTGCTATTAAATACGGCGCTGTTGATACTGTTACTTCTGCAATTGATACAATTGTTGAATCAGAAGATGGCGAGTTTATCTCAAACATTCCTGATAGAAGCAAAATGTATCAAGGTCAAACACCACAAAGCTTTAACATTAGTCTTTTAAAGAAACTTTATAATGAACTTACTGATGATGAAAAAGCCATTTTAACAGATGCTTGTAAAATTTGTATCGTTAAAAATCATCCTGTTTATATGGTTGATGGCGAAATTTCAAACATTAAAATCACAACTGTGAGCGATTATAAAATTGCTCAAGCAATGGTTGGAGGAATAAAAATTGATTAATTACGTTTACCAATTGGTAAGCCCTAAGGTTTTTTCTATTAAATACACTGATATTGACCTTAATTCTGACAAGGTTATTATCAGACCAAACTATATGGCTTTATGTCATGCTGACCAACGTTATTTTTTAGGTCAACGCGATATCAAAGTGCTTAATAAAAAATTACCTATGGCGCTTATTCATGAATGTTGCGGTATTGTTGAATATGACCCTACCGGCACTTATAAACAAGGCCAAAAGGTTGTTATGATTCCTAACACACCTATCCGCAAAAACCCTGTTATTTTTGAAAATTATGACAAGGGCTCATACTTCTTATCATCTGGTCATGATGGTTTTATGCGCGAATTTGTTGACTTGCCTGTTGACAGAGTTGTGCCTTATACTGACGTGCCTGACGCAGTTGCTGCTATCACTGAATTTATCAGTGTTGGCGTTCACGCTTCAACAAGATTTGATTTAGCGGCTCACGAAATTCGCGATTCTATCGGTATTTGGGGTGATGGTTCACTCGCTTATGCTGTTGCGAACGTTTTGAAACTTCGTTTTCCAGAGTCAAAACTCTATGTTGTTGGTATGGATAGCCGTAAATTAACTCATTTTTCTTTTGTTGATGGCACATATCTTGCTAATAACATTCCTGATGATTTCCATGTTGACCACGCTTTTGAATGTTGCGGTGGCGAGGGTTCTTTCTACGCTATTGACGATATTATCAGATACATTAATCCACAAGGTACTGTTATGCTTATGGGTGTTTCTGAAAACAAGGTTGGCATCAACACTCGTGATATTTTGGAAAAAGGTCTTACATTCATCGGCTCTTCACGTTCTGGTCGTGCTGACTTCCTAAAAGCAGTTGAGCTTATGGAGAATAAAGATTTCCAAAAAAGAATCAAAATTATTATCAGTGAAGACGAGCCAGTTAAGTCTATTAAAGACATTATTCGTGTTTTCGGTAATGATTTGACTACTCCATTTAAAACTGTATTTAAATGGGATGTGTAAAATAACAAAAATAGGGTGGTTTTCTTGCCCTATTTTGTAATGTTTGTAGAATTTTAAAATTAATCGTTTTTCGGCTTGAAAAACAAGTCGTAAAATGCGATAATATAAACAGAAAATGACAATTTTTTAACAATGTCATTCAAAAAATAAAATACAATATAATTTAAGGGGAAAAAACAATGAATTTTCACGGAAAAGACATTAAAATTTTTGCTTGTAACTCTAACTTGCCTGTTGCAAAACAAATGGCTGACCGATTAGGTTTAAAATTAGGCCAAGCTGATGTTAAACATTTTTCAGATGGCGAAATTGCTGTTTCTATCAACGAATCAGTTCGTGGTTCTGATGTATTTATCGTTCAATCAACTTGTGCTCCTGTTAATGACAATCTTATGGAATTGCTCATTATGATTGACGCTATGAAGAGAGCTTCTGCTGGTAGAATCACTGCTGTTATTCCTTACTTTGGCTATGCTCGTCAAGACAGAAAAGCAAAAGCAAGAGACCCAATTAGTGCTAAACTTTGCGCTGATATTCTTACAACTGCAGGTGCTGATAGAGTTCTTACAATGGACCTTCACGCTGCTCAAATTCAAGGTTTCTTCAACATTCCACTTGACCACCTTTTAGGTGTGCCAATTCTTGCCCCTTATTTTGATAAAAAATATTCTCACAATAAAGAAGACGATATTGTTGTTGTTTGTCCTGACTTGGGTTCAGTTACTCGTGCTAGAAACTTTGCAGCAAGAATTGATGCTCCTTTGGCAATCATTGATAAACGTCGTCAAAGAGCAAACGTTTGTGAGGTTATGAACATCATTGGTGATGTTAAAGGCAAAAAATGTATCATCGTTGATGATATGATTGATACTGCTGGTACTCTTTGTAACGCTGCTAAAGCAATCGTTGAAATCGGTGGCGCTTTAGAAGTTTCTGCTTGTGCTACACACGGTGTTTTATCAGGCCCAGCAATTGAGAGAATTAACAACTCTGTATTAAAAGAAATTGTATTGCTTGATACAATTCCATTATCAGAAAGCAAAAAATGTGATAAAATCACAATGCTCCCTGTTGCTCCTGTATTTGCAGAAGCAATCGAAAGAATTTATACTGATAAGCCAATGTCAGCAATGTTTGGTTTCTAATTAATCTACATAAAGCCACACTCGAAACTCTGAGTGTGGCTTTTTAAAAACGAAGGGTGTTTTATGAGTAACACAACATTAAAAATTATTGCTTGTGTTTCTATGCTTCTTGACCATATCGGCTATATTTTGTTTCCTGAATATATTATTTTTCGATATTTTGGCCGAATTGCAATGCCGATTTTCGCATTTTTCATAGGTGTTGGTTGCAGATACACAAAAAACAAACTAAAATATTTTAGCCAAGTGTTATTACTAGGTGTTTTTTGTCAAATCGTTTATGTTGCAAACGATTTAATCACAGGCAATTTTGATAAAATTTACGGTAATATTCTTTTAACATTTTCACTTTCAATAATAATATGTTTTGCGTTTCTTTATTTTGAAGATGCGATAAAAACAAAGCAAAAAAGCAAAATCATTAAAACCGGCTCATTATTTTTAGCTTGTGTTTTAGGTGTTTTTTTGTTTTACGCTTTACCGATAATGTTATTGGTATTCCTTTTTCGGTTGACTATGGTTGGCGAGGCGTTTTATTGCCACTTTGCGCTTGTGTTTTCACTAAAAAACCACAACAGCTTATTTTATTCTCAATAGGGTTGATTTTGCCGATGATTATTTTAGGAAAAAGTGTTTATTTTACCTTGTTTTCGGCAACTGCACTTATTTTCTTATTCTTTTACAACGGAGAATATGGAAACAGAAAACTAAAATATCTTTTTTATATTTTTTACCCAACTCATTTAGCGGTTTTACATTTAATTAGTTTAATAGTTTAGGAGAAACAAAAATGGCAGAATTTTTAGAAATTATTATGATTTTAAGTTTTGGCGCTTCTTGGCCAATGAATGTTATTAAATCTTACAAAGCAAGAACAGCAAAAGGCAAAAGTTTAGCATTTATGTTGCTTATTTTCTTTGGTTACATTGCAGGTATTGCTTCTAAATTTGTTAACGAAACATATATGGCGCAATTTTCTTCAAAATGGTATGTTTTATTCTTTTACTTTTTGAATATTTTTATGGTTGGCCTTGATAT
>JAZRPX010000059.1:0-6403 GCA_045649445.1 Acutalibacteraceae bacterium
ACGAAAATGGCACCTGCACCATTTGTGGCGCTGAGTATCTCGATCTGGAAAATTATAGGGGAAAGGTCATCTCCATTTTGGGCGACAGCATTTCCTCATTTAAGGATTATGTGCCCGTCGGGAATGCCACATTCTATCCCAAGCATGATGTACAAACGGTTGAAGATACTTGGTGGATGCAGCTGATTACCCGACTGGATGCTCAGCTGGGTGTGAACGAGAGCTGGTCCGGTTCCTATGTGCTGAACACGATTGACGGCAATTCCGGAAATAAAGGCGAAGACGCCGCAATGGCTTCCGTGACGCGCATTCAAAATCTTGGTAGCAACGGAACGCCTGATGTGATTGTGTTTTTTGGCGGCACAAATGATATTGCGTTTGGTTCGTCTCTGGGCAGTTTCGATCCTGTTTCCGCGCCCACTGAAGTGAATCTCACCGCGACAAAATGGACCACCTACGCCGATGCGTATGTGGCGGCCATTATGCGCCTGCAGCACTATTACCTACACAACCACTATTACAAGCATTAAGCTCAACAAACTCAAGATCTGTCAATTTACCATTATCAATTTCTTCAAGCACCTGAATAACATTTTCCAAGCCATCAGCTGCCAAATGCTTATCACTAAACAATGACGCTGACTCACCACCGGAAACTGCCCAGCCCATTCCCATTATTCCTGCTTTTGAAAGCGTATCGGTTGGGTTAGCTTTATTCATCGCAGGCAAAAGCCTAAAATAAATATCATTCATAGCTAAAACAACATCAACGTTTTCTTTTTCTTCTGATTCGTTGTTAACAACATAAGAAGATTTACCAGCACAAGGAGATATAAAGCAAACGCCTATATCTTCATCTTTAAGTTCTGGGTGTTCTTTTTTTGCCTTTTCTCTTGCGCATATTGCCGCATATTCCATTGGTGGAATAATCGGAATGATGTTATCGCAAAGAGATGGATAACGAAGACTAATAAGTCTTACAACTACAGGGCAAGCAGATGAGATAAATGGTTTTTTATCTTGATTATTTTTTATGTATTGTCTTGTATAAGCCGAGATATATTCAGCTGCATAAGATACTTCATAAACATCATCAAAACCAATATCCAAAAGTCCTTGCAAGCAATAATCAACATCATCAAGATTGTTAAACTGCCCATAAAGACTTGGCGCCGGAAGCGCTATTTTATACTTGAACTCATTGATTTTTTCAAATGGGCTACAAACTGCTTTTTTGGCTTTATGCGGACAAACTCTAATACATTCGCCACAATCAATGCAACGTTCAGAATCAATAACAGCATGGCCATCTTTAATTCTGATTGCCTCTGTAGGGCAACGTCTTAAACAAGCAGTACAACCCTTGCATTTAGAAACATTAAGAGAAACAGAGTGTATGAATTCACTCATTGACTCTTGCCTCCTTATAAATTTACAACCATTTTAATAGTTGTACCTACACCGATTTCTGTTTTAATAGACATATCATCGGTATAACCTTTCATATTAGGAAGACCCATACCTGCGCCAAAGCCCAATGAACGAACATAATCAGGCGCTGTTGAGAATCCTTCTTGCATTGCAAGATTTACATCTGCAATACCAGGGCCCTCATCGGTAAGGATTATTTCAATTCTGTCACTGTAAACATCTACATCAACAAAACCGCCGTTAGCGTGAATAACCATATTTACCTCGCCCTCATACATTGCGATTGAAACTCGGCGAATAATTGCAGGGTCAATACCCAACTGACGAAGTTTGCGTTTTACATTAACACTTGCCTCGCCCGCCGAAGTAAAATCTTCACCATCAACCTCGTAATGGAAATTTACAACATCACTCATTGTTATTCACCACTTCCAAGGCCTGCATGATAAAGTTTACCGCAAGCATCATACATACGAAGGTTAGTTGAAAGCACAACCATTTCATGCTCTTTCGCAAGCTGTAACATTTCTTCGGTAGGTTTTTTGCTTCTTACAAAAACAACACAAATCATATCCATCATTTCTGCTGTTCTTATAACTTGTGGGTTTAAAAGCCCTGTAAGCAAAACTGCCTGGTCTTTTACATAAGCTAAAACATCACTCATCATATCAGAACCACAAGCAGAGTTTACCTCTTTGTCAAGCCCTTCGGGATAGCATAGAATTTCTGCATTCAATAATTCTTTAATGTCCCTAATCTTCATAATTTACTCCAAACTACTAAATAATTAGTCCATATCTTGATATTTTTTAAGAATATCATCAACATCAGTTTTCTCAAGTCTGCCGTAAACATCTTCGTTGATTGTCATAACAGGTGCGAGACCGCAAGCACCGATACAACGGCAAGCTTCGATTGAGAATTTGCCATCTTCAGTACATTCATCTGCGCCGATGCCTAAAATTTGCTCAATTCTATCAAGAACATCTTGAGCGCCTTTTACATAACAAGCAGTACCAAGACAAACTGAAATCTTGTATTTACCCTTTGGTGTAAGTGCAAACTGTGAATAGAATGTTGCAACACCATATACTTTTTCTACAGGAACTGAAAGACCTTGTGCTATCATCTGTTGAACTTCAACAGGTAAGTAGCCATAAATCTCTTGAGCTTCCTGCATAACAGGCATTAAAGCACCTTCTTCACCTTTGTGTGCTTCGATTACCTGCATCAATTGTGCTTCTTGCTCAGGTGTACCTTTGAAAGGCAATGTACCCTTACGCTTTTTCATGTTTCTTTTCTCCTTGCTAAATTAAGATTTTGACTTGTGTTCAGTGGTTTTACTAAAAAAAGTTTGTGAAAAATTTAACAATCTTTTGCACAACAAAACACACCATAACACATAGTGTAGAAACATTATAACACAACCGTTTTAAAAAATCTACCTTAAAAGCGAAATTTTTTTACTAATTTTCTTATTTTTTTGAGAAAAAACGACTTTTTTAAACCCCTTGCGTTTTTTTACAAAAACAAAGTGCTTTTTTACAAATCTTTTTTTAAAAAATCATTGACCTTATGGCATAAAATGGTATAATAAAACTAACCTATTTCAAAGGAGATATATTATGAGAGAAAAAATTCTGTTTAATGACTGGTGGCAGTTTCATAAAGGCGATGTTGAAACTCCTATGCCACAAGTAAAAGGTCCTATTTACACTTCGGCTAAAACTGAAAGAAAAAAACAAGGTCCTGCTTGTATTTATTACAATGATTCTGTTGATGATTACAAATGGGATGTTGAATTTAATCCTGATAAATGGGAGTTTGTTAACCTTCCTCACGACTATATTATAAAAGGCGAACCAAAAGAAACTGGCAACCCTGCTCTTGGCTTTTTTGATTATGAAAACGCTTGGTATAGAAAGCATTTCAAAGTTAGCGAAGAAGATAGAGATAAAAGATTAACTCTTTATTTTGAAGGCGTTGCAACAAGATGTATTGTTTATCTTAACGGTTGCGAATTAAAACACAATTTAACATCTTTTAATCCTTTTGAAGTTGAAATCACTGATTTTGTTAAATATGGCGAAGATCAAGATAATGTTCTCGCTGTTTACACATATTATGATGACAACGATGGTTGGTGGTATCAAGGCGGCGGTATTTACAGAAATGTTCACCTTATTAAAACCGACAAATTGGCAGTTGACCTTTATGGTGTTTATGTTAAACCACAATATGACAATGGCGATTGGACTGTTCAATTTGAAACAACTCTTGTTAATGATTATGACGATCCAAAAACTGCTCAAATCAACACAAAAATTATTGATAAAGATGGCAACACACTTTGTAGCGTTGACGCTTCTTTGAGCGTTGACCTTAGAGACAAAGCTTATGTTCGTTATGGTACATCTGTTGATACTGACCCTGTTCTTTGGGATTTTGATAATCCATATCTTTACGATGTTGTTACAACTGTTGAGGTTGATGGCGAAGTTGTTGATACATACGCAACCAGAACAGGTTTTAGATATTATTCTCTAGACGCTGAAAAGGGCTTTTTCTTAAACGGCAAACATATTCTTATCAATGGTGTTTGTGGTCACGGAGATTTCGGTCTTACTGGCAAAGCTGTTCCTGATAACATCTTTAGATACAAAGCAAAACTTATGAAAGAAATGGGCGCTAACGGTTATCGTTGTTCTCATTACCCTCAAGCAGACGGTATGATGGACGCTCTCGACGAAAACGGTTTCTTTGTTATGTGTGAAGCAAGATGGTTTGATTCATCTGAAGAAGGCAAACAAGCGCTTGCAACTCATGTTAAGAGAGATAGAAACCGCCCTTCTGTATTTATGTGGTCACTTGGCAACGAAGAAATGCACCATATTACTGACGAAGGCAGAAGAATTAACAAAACTCTTTATCATCTTGTTCAAAAACTTGATGACTCAAGAATTATCACATCTGCAGTTTCTATTCAACCATTAAACTCAACTGTTTATGATGATTGTGATGCTATCGGCGTTAACTATAACCATTGGAGATGGGACGAAATTCACAATATGCGTCCTGAAACACCTATGTATATTAGCGAATGTTGCGCAACAAGTACAACTCGTGGTTGGTATTTCCCTGATTCTCCTGAAAACGGTTATGTTCACGCTTATGACACAGATATGAATATGTGGTGGACTTCTCGTGAAAGATTTATGGAATTCTTTGATGCACGCCCTTGGTTATTTGGATTTTTCCAATGGATTGCTTTTGAGCATAGAGGTGAAGCAGTTTGGCCAAGAGTTTGTTCACAAGCAGGCGCTATTGACTTGTTCTTGCAAAAGAAAGACGCTTTTTATCAAAACCTTTCTTACTTTACAGAAGGTAAAGACGCTCCTATGGTTCATCTTTTACCACATTGGAATTGGGAAGGTTTTGAAGGCGAAAAAATCAAGGTTTACGCTTACACAAACTGTGATGAATTAGAACTTGTGCTTAACGGAAAAGTTATTGATAAACAAAAGGTAAAACGCCATACTCATGGTGAATGGTATGTTCCTTATGAAAAAGGCGTTTTAGAATGTAACGCTTATATTGATGGCAAATTAGTTGCTACTGATAAACGCGAAACAACCGGTAAAGCAGTTGCGCTTAAACTTAGACTTGATAATGCTGGCGATGTTACTGCAAATAATCAAGATATCGCAATGATTACTTGCTACTGTGTTGATGAAAAAGGCAGAGAAGTTCCAGACGCTTGTCCAAATGTTCACTTCTCATCTAATGAACTCGGCGCAGTTGTTGGTACTGGCTCATCTGTTGCTGACCACACACCTGTTCCTTCAACCTACAGAAAAATGTATGCAGGCAGAATTGGTGTTGCAGTAAGAGTTAAAGAAACACACGGCGAACTTAAAGTTTTCGCAACAGCAGAAAACCTTGACAAAGCAATGCTTACAGTTGAAATATAAACACAAAAATCCAGCTGGAATTCAGCTGGATTTTTTGTTTATGTATTTGGTTTTTTATCTAAAATTTGAGAATCCTCCACTTATCAATTTCTAGTTATTTTTCATCAGAATCCCAACCAAAAAGAGGATGAACCTATCGTCCATGACAAAAAACTGCTAATCAATAAAATTACAACCAAAACTCCTACAAATAACCTCATGTATGTTATTCACCTACAACAAAACTTTATAATCTCAATTCTTCTCCTGAATCTGCTATTTTGTAGAACAAACAGTTAGGTAAAATGTAAGGGTTGTCATAACACTCAAATTCTAATATAACGATCCCAACCTCGGTAGAAATACCTTCTTCGCTTAAGTCTTGTGAAAACGCTTTAACGCCGATTGGGTTTATCCCAGTCATCCAAGCGTCACCATTAAGCGCAATCGGGAAAATTCCAACAACAAAATCAAGCGAAGCAACACCGTCTTCAACCGACTCATAATACTTTTTCAAATATTTTTGAATTTCTGTCAACGTCGTATCGTCAGTGTCTTTAAACATTAAAACCACTTGAATGGTTCCATCATCTTGCTCGGCAACGTTGACAATAGGTTCTTTTGTACTAATCTCCGGCTCAATTAATTGTGTGCTCCCATGACATTTTAAACTAAATGTAATCAAACATTTTCCTTCCCCTTTTTCGTCAGCACCGCTCATTGCTTCCATCAAATCATACTTGTCATAAATACTCATAATTTTCTCTCCTTAAAATTAAAAAAGTGTGTGCAACCGAAGTTACACACACCAAAAAATGCGAAACTTCGTTTTGCTACCACACAAAATTCCGACACTTTACAGAAGATGCGAAAATAGAAGTTCGCATTTTTACCGAAATAAAAATACAACTTCTGCAAAATGTCTTTTTAAACTTTGTGTGGTATCCTTATCATACCACACTTTTATAAATTTTACAACAGTTTAAATTATTTTTTTGTAGGGGATGGCGCCACGACATCCC
>JAZRPX010000060.1:0-7736 GCA_045649445.1 Acutalibacteraceae bacterium
GTATATAATGTTTATAATTAAAAAAAGAAGGTGCAATTATGTCTTTGTTTTTAGCTCGTACTTGGGCAGAAATTAACTTAAACAATATTGAACACAATTATAATTTAATAAAATCTAATTTGAAATATGATACAAAGATTATGTCTGTTGTTAAAGCAGATGCATATGGTCATGGCGCAAAAATGATTGCCAAGGAATTAGATAAACTTGGTACTGACTGGTTTGCAGTTTCTAATATTGAAGAAGCTTTGCAATTAAGAAATTTCAACATAGAAAAACCAATTTTAATATTAGGTTACACACCACCACATTTAGCAAAGTTTTTGTCTGAAAACAACATTTCACAAGCTGTTTTTGATGAAGATTACGCAAAAGAATTAACAAAACAAGCAAAAGCTAACAATGTAAAAATCAAAGTACATATAAAGATTGATACTGGCATGGGAAGACTTGGCTTTTGTCATAACGAAATGACCGATGATTCGCTTATCAAAAAAATTAAAAATTCATTTGATAACGAAAATCTTATTCCTGAAGGTATTTTTACTCATTTTGCAACTGCTGATTTTGATAATGACCAAGACGGTGAAAACACAAAAAAACAATACGATTTGTTTGTTGATTGTATAGAAAAACTAAAGCAAAACGGTGTTTATTTTAAAATTCATCATTGTTCAAACTCAGCTGGTACATTAAAACATAAAGATTTTCATCTTGATATGATTAGACCTGGAATTATTCTTTACGGGCTTAATCCATCTTCAGCGTTCACTGAATTTAATTTAAAACCAGCATTCACTTTAAAATCTGTTATTTCTATGATAAAAACAGTTAATAAAGGAGACAGTATTTCTTACGGGAAAACCTTTGTTGCAAAAAAAGAAATGAAAATAGCAACTATTCCTGTTGGCTATGCTGATGGCTATTCAAGAGGACTTTCAAACAAAGGTTACGTTTTAATAAATGGAGAAAAAGCAAATATTTTAGGTAGAGTTTGTATGGATCAATTAATGGTTGATATTTCGTCAATTGCTAATATAAAAGTTGGTGATGAAGTAATTTTGTTTGGCGACAACAAACTTACAATTGATGAATATTCTTCTCTCATTGGCACTATAAACTATGAAACCGTTTGTCTTGTAGGAAAACGCGTTCCTAGGGTTTATTTTAAAGATGGAAAAGAAGTTGGCGTTGTAAACTTTATATATAATCAAAAGGATTAATTATGGTTTGTTTAAATAACACTTGGGATTCTATATTAAAAGATGAATTCCAGTCAGACTACTATAAAAATTTAAGAGAAATTCTTAAAAAAGAGTATTTTTCTAAAACTATATATCCCCCAATGGAAGATATATTTAATGCTTATAAATCGACTGATTATGAAGATGTAAAAGCAGTTATTATCGGTCAAGATCCATATCACGGAGAAGGTCAAGCGCATGGACTTTGTTTTTCAGTTAAACAAGGTATCAAACCGCCACCATCTCTCATAAACATTTATAAAGAACAAAAAGACGATCTAGGCATTGAACAACCGATTTTAAATGGCGATTTAACTAAATGGACAAAACAAGGGGTTTTACTCTTAAACGCAGTTTTAACTGTTAGAGCAGGTTTGCCTAATTCACACAAAGGTATAGGTTGGGAAAAACTTACTGACAAAACAATTGAACTTTTAAACAAGCGAGAAAAACCAATTGTTTTTATACTTTGGGGCGCCAACGCAAGGGCTAAAAAAACTTTGATTACAAATAAAAATCATTTAATTTTAGAATCGGCTCATCCTAGTCCATTATCAGCATATAACGGATTTTTTGGATGTAAACATTTTTCAAAAACTAATGAGTTTTTAATTAAAACTGGTCAATCACCTATTGATTGGCAACTTTAAAAGGAGAAATTATATGATTGAATTTATAAAATCAATTTTTTACGGGATTGTTGAGGGTATTACAGAATGGTTACCTATCAGTAGTACTGGTCACTTGATTTTGTTTGAAGAATTTTTCAAATTTAACTTAAGTCCGGAATTCATGGAATTTTTTAGAGTCATAATTCAACTAGGTGCTATTATGGCTGTTGTAATAATTTATTGGAAAAAAATTTGGCCTTTTCACAAAAAAATCAACAAAGTTGAGATGAATTGGAAAACTAAAAAGACTAGTGGATTGTTTGGCTTTTGGCAGACTCTTTGCGAAAACTATATTCATTACGATAAATTGATTTTATGGACTAAAATTATAATTGCTTGTTTACCAGCAGGAATTTTAGGTTTAATATTTGATGATTTAATGGACAAATATTTATACAATTTTGAAACCGTATCAATTACACTTTTGATTTATGGAATCGGATTTATTATTGTTGAAAGATTAAGAAATAGCGGCAAAATCAAAACAACCACATCTTCACTTACAAATCTTACATACAAAACTGCAACAATAATTGGTGCATGTCAAGTATTATCTATGATTCCTGGAACATCTCGTTCTGGAGCTACAATTCTCGGAGCTATATTAATTGGATGTTCAAGAGAAGTTGCTGCTGAGTTTTCTTTCTTTTTAGCAATTCCTATAATGTTCGGTGCATCATTACTAAAAGCAGTTAAATTAATATCTGATATAGTTTTTACTCCACAAATCATTATTTGTTTAATTACAGGCATTGTTGTTTCGTTTGTAGTTTCTGTTTTGGCAATAAAATTCTTAATGAGTTATATCAAGAAAAATGATTTCAAAGCATTTGGCTACTACAGAATAATTTTAGGAATTATATTAATTTTATACGTTATTATATTTTAAAATTAAAAGACTGTTTTAAGATTTTCTTAAAACAGTCTTTTTTTATTTTTGATTAAAAACAAATTCATTATTAACAAAATCACAAACAAGATTCATACCATCTTTAACTTTCATATCAAGCATTTCTTCTGATAGTTTATCTTCGATTTTTGTTTGAATTGCTCTTTTCAAAGGTCTAGCACCATAAACAGGATCAAATCCTTCATCAGCAATTTTTGAAATAACTTCATCTGTAAATTCAATTGTAATATCCCTTGATGAAACTCTTTTTGAAAGAATGTCAAGCAATCTTTTTGCAATTTCTTTAATATCATCCTTATTTAGTTGTTTAAAGACGATTATATCATCAACTCTATTAAGAAATTCAGGTTTAAATTGACGCTTTAACTCGCTTAAAACATCAGATTTAATTGCACTATCATCGAGAGTTGACTCTCCTCCAGAAAAACCTAGCGACTTTCTATCGGTTATGAGTCTTGCGCCGACATTAGATGTCATAATAACAATTGTATTTTTAAAATCAACTTTTCTGCCCTGAGAATCAGTTAAAATACCATCATCAAGGATTTGTAATAAAATATTGAAAACATCAGGATGCGCTTTTTCTATTTCATCAAACAAAACAACTGAATATGGATTTCTTCGAACCTTTTCAGTTAATTGACCACCCTCATCATAGCCAACATATCCAGGAGGAGAACCAACAAGACGAGAAACAGTATGCTTTTCCATATATTCAGACATATCAAAACGAACAAGCGCTTTTTCGTCACCAAAAACGCTTTCTGCAAGTGATTTGCAAAGTTCTGTCTTGCCTACACCTGTTGGTCCTAAAAAGATAAATGAACCTGTAGGTCTTTTTGGGTCTTTTAAGCCAACTCTGCCTCTACGAATTGCTCTTGAAACTGCCGAAACTGCTTCATTTTGACCAACAATTCTATTATGAAGAATTTCTTCCATATTAAGTAATTTCTCACTTTCTTCCTCTGTGAGTTTTACAACAGGAATACCAGTCCAACCAGAAACAATTGATGCAATTTCATTATCTGTTACTTGTTGGGATATGTTAGCGTTTTTATCTTTCCATTCTTCACGAAGCAAATTCAATTGTTCTGTCAATTCTCTTTCTTCATCACGAAGTTTTGCTGCTTTTTCAAAGTCTTGTGATGAAACTGCAGAATCTTCTTCTAAATTAATTTCTTTAATCTTTTCTTCTAATTCTTTTATTCCATCAGGAGCGGTGTACGCATTAAGACGAACTTTTGAAGCGGCTTCATCAATTAAATCGATTGCTTTATCAGGCAAAAATCTATCGGTAATATATCTTGATGAAAGTGTAACCGCTGCTTGTAAAGCTTCATCAGTGATTTTAACTTTATGATGTGCTTCATATTTATCACGAAGACCTTTTAAAATCAACACGGTTTCGTCTTCACTTGGTTCACCAACAGTAACAGGTTGAAATCTTCTTTCAAGCGCAGCATCTTTTTCAATAAATTTTCTGTATTCATTCAATGTAGTGGCGCCTATAATTTGAAATTCACCTCGCGCAAGTGATGGTTTTAATATATTTGCAGCATCCGTTGAACCTTCAGCTGAACCTGCACCAACTATAGTATGCAATTCATCGATAAACAAAATAACATCGCTTGAATTTTTTACTTCTTCAATTGCTTTTGTTATTCTTTCTTCAAAGTCGCCACGATACTTTGTTCCTGCAACCATTCCTGTTAAATCAAGAGCAACAACTCTTTTGTCTTTCAATAATTCAGGCACTTCACCCTCTGCAATTTTTATTGCAAGACCTTCAGCAACTGCAGTTTTACCAACACCCGGCTCACCAATTAAACAAGGATTATTTTTTGTTCTACGAGTTAAAATTTGAATAACTCTTTCAATTTCTTTTGTTCTACCAATAACAGGATCCAATTTCTTTTCTTTTGCTTCAACGGTTAAATCTCTGCCAAATTTATCAAGTGTTGGAGTATCAGTTTTTGATTTAGAATTATTGCTTTCAGCATCAACTCTTTCGTTTCTTTTAGCTCCATTAGCCGAAAGTAATTCCATTTCAATATCATGCTTGTTTACACCCAACTCTTTTATAAAACGTGTTGCATAATTTTCACCTTCGTTTAAAACACTCAAAAGCAGATGCTCTGTGCCAACAATTTGTGAATTTAGACTTCTAGCACAAGCAACAGATAGTTCAAGTATATGTTTAGCACGAGGTGTGAAATTTTCAGGAGAAAGTCGAGATTTCATACCCTTTCCAACAATATTAACAAGCATTTCTTCTATTTTTTCGGCAGTTATTCCGTGAGTATTAAGTATATTACTCGCAACAGAATCTGTTTCATATAAAAGACCTATTAAAATATGTTCGCTACCAATATAAGTATGTCCAAAATTTTCGGCAACAGAAATACTTGTGTTTAATGCTTTGTTTGCTTTTTCTGTAAAACCGCTAAATTTATACATAATATCCTCCTAATAATTTTTTAATAAATTTCTTATATTATTTGCTCTGATTTTATCTCGCTGTTTTGCATCTAATTCTTCGTTTTTTAAGCAACAAATTGCCGCACTTGAGTTATTAAACACAATATCATTAATAACAGTAATCGGTATTTCAATAAACTTCATAGAAACACCAAGTCTCAACTTTGAAAGCAAATCAAACATTTCATCAGATGAAAGTAAATAAGAATATTTCAAAACGCCAAGTGCTCTACATGATAAATCTCTTAAATAATCTTTTTCAAAAGAGTTTCTTGCATCCTCTTCCATTTCAACTAAATACTTAACAACTGATTTAACATTCTCAATTATTTCATATTCACTTACGCCTAAAGTTACTTGGTTTGAAATTTGATACATTGAACTTTTTGCTTTACTTCCTTCGCCAAAAGTTCCCCTAATAGCAATACCAGTCTTTCTAGCATTATTAAACACTTTTTCTAAAGCATTAATACTTTCAAGCGCAGGTAAGTGAACCATTGCCGATGCTCTAATTCCAGTACCTAAATTTGAAGGACATTCGGTTAGATAACCAAGATTATTATCATAAGCAAAATCTAATTTTTCTTCTAATATCTTTTCAATTTTCACAGCTTCATTATAAGCATCTTCAAAATTAAGACCCGAACAAACAGATTGAATTCTAATATGATCTTCTTCATTTATCATTATGCTTAATGATTCATCGTTTTTCATTATCAAAGCTCTGCCTGATGGATTTTTAGCGAATTCAGGACTAATTAAATGACGATGTGCTAACGAAAATAGTTCATATTCTTTTAATCTATTCACATCTACAAAAGTATAATCACTAGCAAAATCCGATTTAAAAATACAATCAGAAATCTTTTGAATCACTTCAAACTTTTCTTCTTCATTCATTTTATTAGGGAAAGAAAATCCTACCAAATTTCTTGCAATTCGAAGACGCACGCTCAAAACCAAATCGTGATTAAAGCCATACTTTAAATACCACTTATCCATTTAACTCTCCCCTTTTTTCTCTAATTTCATCTCTGAGAGTTGCTGCTTTTTCATACTCTTCATTTAAAATAGCATTTTTAAGTTCTTTTTCAAGCATAGATATCTCTTTTTCATCAACGTTCAATTCAGACGTTAAATTTGGTTTTTTGCCTATATGTTTACTTCCGTTTTGCATTTTTAATAAAGATGGCATAATTTCATCTTTAAAAGTTTTATAACAATCAGGGCAACCCATTCTTCCACTTTTAACAATTTCTTTATAAGTTGAATTGCATTTATTACAAACTTTTTGCTGTTTTAAATGTACAACTTTATTACCTAATAAAGCGTTAAAAAAACCATTAGAATCAAAAAAATCAATTGAATTAAAACCTAATGTATTAACACAATCCTGACATAAATAATACTCTTTTGTTACCCCGTTTACTGTTCGTTTAACATGAGTAGTAGCAGGATTTGCGTTACAATTTTCACACAACATAATTTTCTCCTTTAAATACAAGCAACCAACATATTTTTAAACAAAGCCGCTCTTAAATCATTTCTAATTATAGGCGGAACATCCATATAACATTTGTCGGAAATTGCGGTAAACAACAATGCATTTTGTTCAGGTGAGATTATTCTTTGTTCATATAAATGCTCAAGAATAATTCTTGCACTGTTAAAGCTGATTTCATTACCAATTGAATTTACAATATGCATAATACTTCCAGAGCGATCAAGATTTATTCTTGTAATTTTAATGTAACCGCCGCCACCACGTCTGCTTTCTACAATAAAACCGTTTTCTGGTGTAAATCTTGACGATAAAACATAGTTAATTTGACTTGGTACGCAACCAACTGTATTAGCAAATTCATTTCTTTTAATTTCAGCAGCACCTGATTCTGATTCAGCCATCATATCAAGAATTGCTTGACTAATTAAATCACTTAATCTCATAATAGAAACTCCTCTTTGACTTTCTTTGACCTTATGATAACTCAAAGGTCAGTAAAAGTCAATATTTTTTTGCAAAATTTTAAAATTTATTCATAATTGTAGCAAAACTTTCCTTGTTTCATAAAATATTAGTGAAGGCAGAAAGGAGGCAAACGACTCATGGGCTGTTTTAATTTTGGCAACAATGGCTGCTGCGAATGGATCATCATTCTTATTATCCTCTTCGTATGCTGTGGCAACAATAACAATGGCTGCGGTTGTGGCAACTGTTAATAACATTTTATATTAAGGACGGTTTAAAGCCGTCCTTTTTTGCTTGTCATATAAAAAATGAAATCTGCATATGTTTAAATGACGAAATTTCAAGTGGAGGAAAAATTTATGCAGAATAGTATTTATAAAGATATCGCAACAAGAACTGGAGGCGATATTTACATTGGTGTTGTAGGACCTGTAAGAACAGGAAAATCTACTTTTATAAAAAGG
>JAZRPX010000061.1:0-6865 GCA_045649445.1 Acutalibacteraceae bacterium
GGCGCAGGAAGTGTGCGAGAACTATACGGATTTTCGGACGGTCTTTTTCACGTGCAGGACTCTGCTAGTGCGGTTTGTGCGTCGTTTGTGGGCGCGAAAGAAAACGAACGAGTGCTAGACGTTTGTGCAGCACCGGGAGGCAAAAGTTTTTCTATTGCTCAAAGTATGAACAACACAGGCGAGGTGTATGCGCTAGACCTATATGAGCATAAAACCGAACTTATCAAAAACGGTGCAAAGCGCCTTGGACTTGATAATGTAAAAAGTTTTGTAAACGACGCGAGTGTGCCTAATGACACCCTCGGCGAGTTTGACAAAGTTTTGTGCGATTTACCATGTTCTGGGCTTGGAATTTTGGGCAAAAAGCCCGAAATTCGTTACAAAAATGTTGCTTTTATTGACAATCTACCATCGTTACAGTATCATTTACTATGCACCTCTAGCACGTATGTTGAAGAAAATGGTTTGCTGTTTTATTCAACATGTTCTTTGAATAAAAATGAAAATATAGAGGTTGTAAAACGCTTTTTAGCAGAGAATAAAGAGTTTGAAGCTTATGAAATTGGTAATGAATATAAAAAGCAATCTTGTGATGCTTTTAATACTTTAACTCTTTTTCCGCATATACATAAAACAGATGGTTTCTTTATTTCAGCATTTAAAAAGGTGAGGTGAAGCGTTATTTTTGATCTTAAATCAATGAATCTCACCGAGATTGAAAAAGTTATTTTATTGCTTAATCAACCAAAGTTTCGCGCAAAACAAGTTTTTGATTGGCTTTTAAAAGGTGTAAACTCTTTTGATGAGATGAAAAATGTTCCAAAAACTTTGCTTGATGAGTTGAAAAAAGAATATTTTATTTCTTGTTGTAATATTGAGAAAAAGTTTTGTTCAAAGCTTGATGAAACTGTGAAATATTTGTTTTCGCTTTATGATGGCGAGCTTATAGAATCGGTTGTAATGAAGTACAAGCATGGTTACAGTATCTGTGTATCATCACAGGTTGGTTGTAATATGGGTTGTAAATTCTGCGCTTCAACAATTGATGGCAAAAAAAGAAATTTAACCGCAGGCGAGATTTTATCGCAAATTCATACCGCATCTAAAGATTTGGGCGTTCGAATTTCTAATGTTGTTATGATGGGAATGGGTGAACCCCTTGATAATTTCGATGAGGTTATTAAGTTTTTAGAACTCGTTGGTGTTGAAGGTGGTTTGAATATTGGAATGCGCCATATTTCTCTTTCAACATGTGGCATTGTTCCAAAAATTTATGAACTTATGGAGTATGATAAGCAGATTACACTCTCAATTTCGCTTCATGCTCCGTTTGATGATATGAGAAATAGCATTATGCCTATAAATAGTAGATATAATGTTAATGAATTGATAAAAGCTTGTAAGGATTATACCGAAAAAACAGGTAGAAGAATTTCATTTGAATATGCGCTTATTAAAGGTTTTAATGATACGCCTGAATGCGCTAAAAAGTTAAGTGAATTATTAGGAAAAATGGTAGCCCATATAAATTTAATTCCGGCAAACCCTGTTCATGAAGGTAAATTCGAAAAGCCCGATAAACAGTCGGTATATGCATTTTGTGAAACCTTAAATAAAATGGGGCTAAATGCAACTGTAAGAAGAACATTAGGTAGCGATATCGATGCTTCTTGTGGTCAACTTCGCGCAAAACATAAAAAATAAATGTAAAAAAGGAGGCAGTTTTTATGAAAATAGCAGGTAAAACCGATGTTGGCGTAGTTCGTGAAATGAATCAAGACTTTATAAAATTTCATAGATTTGATGAAGAAACTGCCCTTTTAATTGTTTGTGATGGTATGGGTGGCGCTAAAGCTGGTAATGTTGCAAGTGAGGTAGCAGTTAATTCTATTTTTGAAGTTTTTTCTAAAAAGTTTAATTTTACGCAAAATGATAGAGAGTTAAAAACTATTATGACTTCTGCTATTAACTGCGCAAATTTAGATGTTTTTGATTTATCTCAAAATAATGATGAATATTACGGAATGGGTACAACAGCAGTTGTTGTGTTTATAAGCCAAGGTTATGCTTATACTATTCATGCAGGTGACTCTCGCGCATATATAATTTATCCTGATACTTTGAAGCGTATAACCACAGACCATTCTATTGTTCAACAGCTTATCAATAATAATATGATAACTGAAGAAGAAGCAAAAACTCATCCAAAACGCAATGTGATAACTCGTGCGCTTGGAATTGATGAGTGTTTAGAAACAGATTTTAGTGTAACAAGTCTTAAAAAAGATTATTCAATTCTTATTTGCTCTGATGGTCTTTCAAATTATGTAGATGAGAAAGATATTTTAGAAATAGTAAATGGTTTTGATGTTGATATTGCATGTGAAAAGTTAGTAAAACTTGCAAATGAAAACGGTGGCGGTGACAATATTTCAGTTGTTATCGCAAAAGGAAAATAAAAAGGAGGGTGTGAAATGGACAGATTTATAGGCAAGCGAATTGATGGCAGATATGAAGTAAATGAATTAGTCGGTATCGGTGGTATGGCAAGTGTTTACAAGGCCTATGATATTATCGATGAGAGAATAGTTGCCATTAAAATTTTAAAAGAAGAATTTGTCGCAAATGATGAATTCAGAAGAAGATTTAAAAATGAATCAAAAGCTATTGCTGTTTTATCTCATCCTAACATTGTGAAAGTTTTTGATGTAAGCTTTGGCGATGTTTTGCAGTATATCGTAATGGAATATTGCGATGGTATTACTTTAAAAGAGTATATTAAGCAAAAAGGTGTAATTGATTGGGAAGAAGCGGCTTTTTTAACTGCACAAATCTTAAAAGCGCTTCAACATGCTCATGAAAAAGGAATTGTTCATAGAGATATTAAACCACAAAATATCATTCTTATGAGTGATGGCTCATTAAAAGTGGCTGATTTTGGTATTGCAAGATTTTCACAAAGTGAGCAAAGAACAATTACAGATAAAGCAATCGGCTCTGTTCATTATATTAGCCCAGAGCAAGCAAGAGGAACAAATACAGATGGTAAATCTGATATTTATTCTGTTGGTGTGCTTTTATATGAGATGACAACAGGTAGATTGCCATTCCAAGCAGATTCTGCTGTTTCTGTTGCTATTATGCAACTTCAAAATGAAGCAGTAAAACCAACTGAAATTAATAATTTAATTCCAAAAGGTTTAGAGCAAATTATAATGGCAGCAATGCAAAAAGAGCCAACAGACCGTTATCCAACCGCTTTTGATATGTTGAGTGATATTGAAGCAATCAGAAGAGATCCTTATGCTCAATTTGATCATAGTTTTGGTATTGGTTCAAGAGAGTCTCTTGTGATTGAAGAAGATGGCTATTCTGTAAGAAATAATGATTACAGTTATAATAAATACCCAAAAGAAAAGGGTTCAAAAACAATTCCTATATTAGCATCTGTTGCAGGCGCGCTTGTTCTTGCTATTATTATTCTTCTCTTTAGTGGCCTTGGTGGATGCAGCAATGGTAAAACCGAAAAATGTCCTGATTTCATAGGCCTTACAATGACAGAGGTTGAATCAGATAAGAAATATAATGACCTTAATATCACTTTTGAAGAGTTAAGCAATCCTGATGTTGAAGTAGGAGTGATTTATAAGCAAAGTCCAGACCCTGATACGAAAATTAAAGATAGATCAAAGATTGTTCTTTATGTAAGTAAAGGTAAAGAAAAAATCAAAATCCCTGATTGTGAAAAACTTGAATATACAGAAGCAAAAGAGATTTTAGAAGAGTATGGCTTTGTAGTTTCAAAGGTTACAAGAAATGATGATGAAATTGCTAAAGATTGTGTTATCAAATCTTATCCTGAAGCAAATGAAGTAGCCGATTATGGCACAGAAATCACATTGTATGTTTCTTTAGGACCTGAAGAAATTGATGTACAAGTGCCAAATGTTGTTGGTAATTATTCAGAAACTGCTAAACAAAAAATTCTTGATAGTGGTCTTAAAATAGGCGATGTATTTGAAGTTTATGATAGCGCCGATGTTGGCGTTGTTGTTTCTCAATATCCAAGAGCGTATAGTAGTGCAGTGCTTGATGATGTTGTTACTATTTATGTAAGTAAAGGTGAAGAAAAAACTACCGAAGCTACGCAAACAGAAGCGCCAAGCGAAGTTGTTACTACCGAAGCACCAACTGAAGCTGAAGCCGAAGATCAAAAAGCAGAATAAAGAGGTTGTATGATAAAAGGAATTATTGTAAAAGCATTGTCAGGTTTTTATTATGTAAAAACAGAACAAAACATAATTGAATGTAAAGCAAGAGGGTCTTTTCGTAAAAAAGAATTTGCTCCGCTTGTTGGTGATAATGTTTTGATATCTATAACCGAACAACAAGAAAATAGGGGTGTTATTGAAGAGATAACACCCCGTAAAAATAAACTTATAAGACCGCCTGTCGCAAATATCGACAGGCTTTTTATCGTTGTTTCAACCGCCTCGCCATTACCTAATAACTTTGTTATTGATAAAATGACAGTGTTAGCTTGTCAAAACGGAATTGAGCCGATAATTGTTATTAATAAAAGCGATTTAGCAAACCCTGAAAAAATTGCTGAAACTTATAAAAAATGCGGGTTTAAAGTGTTTATAGTTAGCGCAACAGAAGCTAAAGGCGTTAGTGAGCTTTATCCGTTGTTTAAAGATAAGTTGTCAGTTTTTTGTGGAAATTCAGGCGTTGGCAAATCAAGTTTATTAAATGCAATTGATAATAGATTTAATATTTCAACAGCGCAAATAAGCGATAAATTAGGCAGAGGTAAGCATACAACAAGACATTGCGAGTTGTATGAAGTAAATGGTGGCTTCATTGCCGATACCCCAGGTTTTTCAAGTATTGATATGGAGAAAACTGCGATTATTTTAAAAGATGAATTGCAGTATTGTTTTAATGAATTTGAAGAATATTTGGGTGAGTGTAAATTCACTTCTTGTTCGCATACAAAAGAAAAAGGTTGCGCAATTTTAGAAGCAGTAGAAAACGGAGCAATTCCAGAAAGCAGAATTGAGAGCTATCGTCGTCTTTATGAAGAAGCGTCAAAGTATAAAGAGTGGGAGTTGCAAAAATGACAAGATGCGTTATCGTAGCAGGAGCAAAAATTAAAAACTATCAAAAAGTAAAATCGTTTTTAAATTCTGATGATTACTTTGTTTTTTGCGATAGTGGACTTTTTCATAAAGAAGAATTAGGTGTAACACCTGATTTTATAGTTGGTGATTTTGATTCTTTTGAAAAACCGCAAACAAAGGAAAATATTCTTGTTTTGCCAACAGAAAAAGATGATACAGATACCTTTGCAGCAGTGAAATTAATGCTTGAAAAAGGATTTAAAGATTTTTTGTTAATCGGTGTAATAGGTGATCGATTAGACCATTCTTTAGGCAATATTTCAATTCTTTTATATTTAAAAGAAAACGGCGCAAAAGGTGTTATAATAGATGATTTTTCCGAAATGTGTTTGGTTGAAGAAACAGTCTTAATAAAACACAATAGTTGCTCGTATTTTTCACTTGTTTCTTTGTCAGATAGTCTTTTTGGCGTTAATATAAAAGGCGCGAAATACCCGCTTGAAAATGCAACTATAAACTCATCATTCCAATATGCAATAAGTAATGAAACTGTAGAAGATACCGAAATTTCTGTAAAGCAAGGCAATGCGCTTTTAATAAAAGTATTTTAAAATTCACACATTTTAAAGTTTGCAATATAATAATAGCAGAAAGCACCAAATTAAAACAAAAGGGGTGTCATTATGCGTTGCAGACCACAAAGAAAACAAAAAAGAAAATCGGCATACATATTTTGTTTTGCTTTTGGTGTGATATTTGCAACATTTTTTCCTTATAAAGCAATAATGTTGACTTTAAGCGTTATATTGATACTTCTCGCCATTGCTTATAATAGGTGCTAATTTTGGAGGTATCTTTATGAAAGTTGTAGTAGTAAAAAGCCCAAAAATGCTTAAAGGAATATTAAGAATGATATTTAAAATCAAAAAAGAAGATTAAATAAAAAAATCGCAGAGCATTTTGCTCTGCGATTTTAAATTGCTTTTAATTATTCAGCTTCAGCGTAAACGCTAACTTTCTTTCTGCCAGCGCCAAAGTTTTCAAATTTAACTTTGCCGTCAACTTTAGCAAATAAAGTATCATCTTTACCCTTGCCAACGTTTGTGCCTGGGTGGAAGTGAGTACCTCTTTGACGAACAAGAATGTTACCTGCTAAAACAAATTGACCATCAGCTCTTTTAAGACCAAGTCTTTTTGATTCTGAATCTCTACCGTTTTTAGTAGAACCAACACCTTTTTTATGTGCGAATAATGTAATATTAACTCTAATCATTAGTGTAAACCTCCGTTATAAAATTTCAATCTTTCCAATATACTCATTTTTAAGCTCATTCATATGAAGCGCTAACCCTTTGATAATCAAATCTGATTTTTCATTAGGATTTTCAATGATTATTTTTAAATAACCATCATCAACGCTCACATCAGCACTCATATTTAGTACATCAGTAATAGTGTTTGCGGCCATAATAACCGCAGATGAAACAGCCGAGCAAACTAATTTGCCTATTTCGTCATTCTCATTAACTGTTGAATGACCGCTTGTTTCAAAACCTTTGAAATGTTCCTTTTCAGTATAAAGAACAAACCTTGTCATAATTATTCAGCTTCTTTTTCAGCTGGATTAAGAGTCTTGTTAACAGTAGCTTTAGTACCGATAGCAAGGATTTCAACCTTTGTATATGGTTGTCTATGACCAAGCTTTCTTTTCTCATTTTTCTTTGGTTTGTAAGTGAAAACAG
>JAZRPX010000062.1:0-7173 GCA_045649445.1 Acutalibacteraceae bacterium
AATTGACGTAACCATGTTATGTTTGTTATCATAATCTAACAAACTTTCCTTTTGTTGTAAAAAACGACTGGTTAAGGAGGAAGATGCATGTCGCGATTACATGAGTTTAAAGAGCTTTTTAACCAAATTACCTTAGCCTGGGAACGTGGAGAGCAGGCTGTTTTAGTTATATTAGCAGATGTAAAAGGGTCTGCTTATCGATTGCCGGGAACGAAGATGCTCATGATCTCTGATGGTCAAATGTTTGGGACAATTAGCGGTGGTTGTTTGGAAAATGATTTATACGAAATTGCGCAAAAAGTATTCGAAACAAAAACTGTAGTTGGCGCAAAAGCAGCAACATACTTTGCTACAGGTTATTCAGGTGATACAAAATGCGCAAGTTGTGGCCTTTTCCTTGCAAAAGGTACAACCCTTGCAAAATTAAAACTCGCTAAACCTAAATTCTCAACAAAAGCAGGTAAGAAGTCATTCAAAGTAACTTATAATAAAGTTGCAGGCGCTGTAGGTTTTGAAGTTCGTTACAGAATTAAAGGTAAATGGACTGTTAAATCATATCCAGCTAAAAAGAAAGTAACAAAAACAATCAAGAAGCTCAAAAAAGGCACATATAAAGTGCAAGTAAGAGCATATGTTTTGTCAGGCAAAACAAAAGCATATTCAGCTTGGGCAAGCGTAAGAAAAGTTAAAGTTAAGTAAAATCTTATTGAAAAGGGTTGCTGTTGCAACCCTTTTTTGTTATAATGAAGTCAATAAAAAAGGGGTGGCATAATGATATATCTTGTTGAAGATGACGCTAACATTCGTGAATTAGTTGTTTATACGCTTAAGTCTTCTAATATGGAAGCGGTTGGTTTTGAAAATTCAAAAGGTTTTTGGGAAGCTATTGAAAAAAGTATGCCAGATCTTGTTTTGCTTGATATAATGTTACCGGGTGAAGATGGGCTTACAATACTCAAAAAATTAAGAAATTCACCGGTTACTAAAAATCTGCCAATTATGATGTTAACAGCGAAATCAAGTGAATATGATAAGGTTATCGGTTTTGATTATGGCGCAGATGATTATGTTGCAAAGCCATTTGGTATGATGGAGCTTATTGCAAGAATTAAAGCGCTTCTTCGTAGAACTCCTGCTACTAAAAATGATAAAGAATATGAAATAGGGCCGTTATATGTTTGTCCTAATCGTCATAAAGTTAAGGTTGATGGCGAGAAAATTGTTTTAACATTAAAAGAGTTTGAAATGCTTGTGTTTTTGCTTGAAAACAGGGGCGTTGTTCTCACGCGAGACCAGATTTTAAATAAAATCTGGGGGTATAGTTTTGATGGCGAGTCAAGAACAGTTGATGTTCATATTAGAACCTTGCGTCAAAAATTAAAAAACGCTGCAAATGTTATTGAAACAGTAAGAGGCATTGGCTATAAAATCGGAGATTAGATATGAATTTGCAAAAAAAATTGTTTTTAAATGTTTTTTGTGTTTGCGCCATTTTAAGCGTTTTATCAGTATTGTTTATGATATGTTTTTCGCAGATGAAAATTCTATTTTCAGTTTTGGCGTTGGTATTATTGCTTTTAATCAGTCTTGTTTTGGCGTTTGTTGTTTCAAGAATATTAACAAGCGAATTCAAACCAATGCTTGAAGATTTGAATGTTCAAACAGAGAAAATAAACAAAGAAATGAAAAAAATCAAACGTGAGCATAAAAGGCAAGATAAAATGCGAAAAGAGTTTACTGCTAATGTAACTCACGAATTAAAAACACCACTAACATCAATTTCGGGTTATGCTGAAATTATGAAAAACGGAATGGTAAAACCTGAAGATGTTACAAGGTTTTCTAATAAGATTTATGATGAAGCGCAAAGAATGATTACGCTCGTTGGTGATATTATTAAGTTATCTCGTCTTGATGAAAATGCAATTGAAGAGAAAAAAGAGAGAATAGAGGTTTATTCTCTTTGCGAAACAATTATTAATCGGCTTGATTCAACAGCCGCAAAACAAAATATCACATTTGAATTGTTGGGCCAAGCAGCTGAAATAAATGGTATTGCAAGAATTATTGATGAAATGATTTATAATTTATGCGATAATGCTATTAAGTATAACAAGCCGGGTGGTAAGGTTACAGTAGCAGTAAAACAAACCACAACAGATGTTATTCTTTCGGTAACAGACACGGGCATTGGCATTGAAAAAGAAGAACAAAAAAGAATTTTTGAAAGATTTTATAGAGTTAATAAAAGCCATTCTCGTGAAATCGGCGGAACAGGGCTAGGGCTTTCAATTGTAAAACACGGCGCAGCAATTCATGGCGCAAAATTAAAGGTTGATTCAGAATTAAATAAAGGAACAACAATTTCTATTGTTTTCTCATAAAAAAAGAGTGCTTTAAATTAAGCACTCTTTTTTGTTTGTTATTAATTTTTATCTACCAAATTCAAATGGGAAATCAAAATATTCTTCAAAATCATAATAATCCTCGTAATCATCATAATAATCATCGCGATCATTATAATAATTGCCTGCGCCGGTTGTGGTTGTTGGTTTTGGCGCTTCGTTTACATAGCTTGTGTTTGAAGTGTCTTCCAAAAGTTTGATTTTAAAAGTTCTAATCTTTTTAGTTGCTCTTATATGAACTGTTAATGTAACCTCATCGCCGGCATTACTATCGTCAATAATATCTAAAGCAATATCACTGCTTGTGATTTTTTTGCCGTTGATTTCGGTTATAATATCACCATTTTGACCTGTAACAAGTCCTTTTGTGTAAAGCTCACTTTTTTCATCAATGCCTTGTATTAAAAGACCAGCAGGAACATCGTTAACAAGCGCAGTTGCAGAGGTTATAGATGTGTAGGTGATACCAAGTCTTGCTCTGTTTGTTACAACACCGTTTTTAACAAGACTTTTTGCATATTTAATTGCATCGTTTGCAGGTATTGCGAAGCAAAGACCTTCATAACCTGAAATTGCTATTTTTGATGAGTTTATACCAATAACTTGGCCATACATATTAACAAGCGCGCCACCTGAATTTCCAGAGTTTAATGCAACGTCTGTTTGAATAACTCTCATTGAATAAGAAGCAGTTGTTTGACCGCTCGCATCAGTAGTTGTAGTTGAAATTCTTCTTGAAGGATAAGAAACAATACCTTTTGTAACTGTGCCTGAAAGACCATAAGGGCTACCAATTGCGATAACATCATCGCCAGGGCGAACAGTAGAAGAATCGGCAAATGAAGCGGCTTGTAAATTTTCTGGTATATTGTCAAATTTTAAAACAGCAATATCGCTTCTTTGGTCGCCTGCAACATAAGAAGCTTTGTAGCTTTCGCCATCAGACATTGTGATAATGAATTTTGCATTAGCAACTTCAGAATAAATATGGTCGTTTGTGATGATATAACCTTTATCATTCAAAACAACGCCTGAAGCAGTTGCGCCTACGTTTGCATTTGTTGTTGAATAAACTTGAATGTTAACAACAGATGGGTTAACTAATTGTGCAACCTGGTCAGCAGTGTATCTACCGTTTTCATCTGGCTTAACATCATCTCTATCAACAGCATTGCCACTATTAACATCTAAATCATCGCCTTGATATTTTGAATCATCATCTTTTTGGCTTGAAATTGGTTTATCAATGATGTTTTTATCATTGGTAAGTCTGCCAACTGTAGCACCACTAATAAACAACACAACTGCTAAAGTTATAGCAATAAAAACTTTAAGCCCTTTTTTATGATTGTTTGGCTTTTTGTTTGTTGGAGTAGGTTGCTGGTTTACAACAGGTGGTTGTTGTTGATATCCATTATTAAATTGAGTTGGAATATAGTGCTTTTGTGGATTGTAGTAGTTAGTTGGTTGCTCAACTGTTGGTTCTTCAACTATTGGTTCAGTTGGTTGATTTTCAACAATCTCTTCTTGCTTGTTTTCGTTGTTAAATTCGTTCATCTTTTTCTCCTTCAATCTCGATTTCTGCCACAATTTCCGTATCAGGAAGAGTAACATCAAATTGGGTGTATTCGCCTAATACGCTATCAACGTTGATTTTTCCGTTGTGCATATTAATAATAGTTTTAACAATATAAAGACCAAATCCCATTCCAGATTTATCTTTGCTTCTTGAACGGTCAGTTTTATAAAATCTATCAAAAATCTTTGATATTTCTTGTGAATTTAATCCCTCACCCGTGTTTTTAATAGAAAAATTAACATTTTGTTTAGTAGCGCTGCTTACAACTGAAATCTCGCCGTCTTTATTTGAAAACTTAATCGCGTTTTCAGTTAGATTATAAACAACTTGATAAATAAGGTCTTTGTCAGCGGTTATTGAAATTGGTTGTAATAGGTCAAGTCCTGAAATAGTTAAGTTTTTCTCGTCTATTTTTTGTTCAAAAGATAAGAAAACGCTGATAATCATATCAGAAATATTGAAAGTTGTTTTATTCAATTTCATTTCTTCGCTTTCAAGACGAGATAGTTGCAACATTGAGTTAACAAGGCGTGAAAGACGTTTAGTTTCATCAGAAACAATGCGTAAATATTTTGATTGTTCTTCAGGTTTTATAGTGCCATCAAGAATACCATCAACAAAGCCCGAAATTGTAGTCATCGGGGTTTTTAATTCGTGAGAAACGCTTGAAACGAATTCTCTACGCATACCTTCCAATGCGCCGATAGAAATTACCATTTTGTTAATTGCATCGGCTAAAAGCCCTATTTCATCTTGCCGCTCAAGAGATAACTTTGCGCTAAAATCTCCGCGTTCAACACGTTTTACAACCGCCGCCATTTGGCGAAGTGGTTTTGTAAGTTGAGCAGAAGCTAAATATGTTGAAATAAATGCAATAAGCAAAACAATAAGCCCTGCGTAAAGTGTTATTTTGAAGATTTCTGTTGTGTAGGTATTGCTTTGTTTTAGTGGCACAGAAGCAAAAACAACTCCGCTTTGCACGCCGTTTTTAATTATAGGATAGCCCACAACAAAACAACGCTCACCTAATGCGCCAGATAAATTACCGCTTTCAACATATTTTCCTTTTGATGATTTTAAAATAACATTTTGGTTAATGATATATCCGTTTTTTGGCGCGTTATGTGATTCGCCAACAGAATAATAGCATTGCCCGTTTTCATCAACAAGGAAAATGGTTGAATCAATAATCTCGCTAATTGCATCAATTGTTCCGTAAATTTGAAATTTATCAAAGCCGTAATAGTCTGCCGAGTTTTCAAAAAGTGATGAAATAATGCGAACATTCTTTGATAAAAGAGCGTCTTTATCATCAATCCATTGGCTCTTTGTTGAGCCGAGAACAATTGCCGAAAAAAGAATAACGCAAATAGATATTATTGCTACAACAGTTGCAAAATATTTTGCAAAAATACTTTCTCGCATATAATGATTCCTTTTTTATTTTGTTTCGAATTTGTAGCCAACGCCCCAAACAGTTTTAAGCGCCCAGTTTTCAGAAATGCCTTCTAATTTTTCACGAAGACGCTTAACATGAACATCAACTGTTCTTGAATCGCCGTAATAATCAAATCCCCAAACCTCGTCTAAAAGCTGGTCACGAGTGTAAACCTTGTTAGGATTTGATGCTAAATGGAAAATAAGCTCTAATTCTTTTGGTGGGGTGTCAATAACCTTGCCATCAACAATCATTTCATAGTTTGTAAGGTTGATTGTAAGCTTATCAAAATCAACTTTTTTAATAGCGTTTGCATCATTAAAACCACTTCTTCGAAGAACAGCTTTAATTCTTGCAATAACTTCTTTTGCTTCAAATGGTTTTACAACATAGTCATCTGCGCCAAGCTCAAGCCCTAAAACCTTGTCAAAGGTTTCGCCTTTAGCAGTAATCATAATAATAGGAGTTGAAGAAGATTTTCTTATTTCTCTGCAAACCTGCCAACCATCCATTTTAGGCATCATAATATCAAGAAGGATAATATCAGGATTAAATCTTGAAACATTATCAATTGCTGATTTGCCATCGTGGTAAATTTCAACATTGAATTCTTCTTTTTCAAGGTAAAGGCGTAAATATTCGCAAATATTATTGTCATCATCAACAACCATAACTTTAATTGTATTCATAATAAAAACTCCTTTTTAAGTTTTTCTTATATTAAGTATAACAAGAATTGATGAATAAAATTTTAACAACTTTACAATTTTTTATAAATTACACTCATAACTGAAACAGTAGTGTTAAGTTGTTTTAATTCTTTTATCTTTTCTTGGTCTTGCTTACTTGTTTTGTAGTAGTAAGGCGTCATTAAAAATAAATTTTCAATATTTTTATTATCAACGCAAATTTTTGTAGTTGTTTCAAGCGTTTCAACTATCTCAAAACCATCAAGCGTAATATCTTCTTCGCTATTGTAATAAGCATTATCATAAATTGCTTGTTTTAGTTCAATCAAATGATTTTTTAAAACAAAAGTACGAATTAAAAAACCATTCTTTTTCAAAATTCTTAAAAATTCTTCTTTTGGATTTGGCGCAAACATATTTAATACCAAATCAACGCTATTTTGTTTGATAGGCATTTTAAAAATACTTGAAACAATCGCAGTAGCAGTATCATTTCGCTTTTTAAAGTATCTCAACGCCTCTTTTGATAAATCAACGCCGATTACTGTTTTAGCATTTGTGATTTTAGCAAGTGCATGTGTGTAATATCCCTCGCCACAACCTGCGTCAACAAAAACATCTGTATTAGAACAATGCTTTTTTGCAAGAGTTTTAACTGCTTCTTGAATTGGCTCATAAAAACCAATATCCAAAAAGTCTTTTCTCGCAACAACCATCTTTTTATCGTCGCCATGGCGCTTTTTAGAAGACTTGTTGTTTAAAGATAAGTTAACAACCGAGTATTTAGAAATATCAAACGAATGATTGTTTTGGCATTTATAAGTTTTCCCATCGGTTTTAAGTTCATTACAACAAACAGGACAAATAATTTCGTTTATATTTCTCACACCCTTTTTATGTATTTATATTATTATACAAGAAAATTTAAAATTTTACAAGGGGGTTGAAAATACTTTTAATTTGATGTAAACTAAAAAAAGCAAATTTAAAAGGAGAAATCAAAATGCCTATTTTAAATGTGGTTTTAGTTGAGCCGGAAATTCCGTCAAACACAGGTAATAT
>JAZRPX010000063.1:0-9458 GCA_045649445.1 Acutalibacteraceae bacterium
CCTGTTAATATAATACCCTGAACAAACGCATAAATCAAGATTATTTTTTCGTAAATAAAAAGTTAGAAAACAAGAGAAAAAGTTATAAAAACGCAAGCAAAAACGAGAAAAATAAAAATATTTTGATTTTTTAATAAAAATTGATTGACTAAATAGTTTAAATGTGTTAATATATCTCTTGCGTTGAATCAATTAAATAAATTTACGGAGGAAATTAATATGTCAACATTTATGGCAAAAGCTTCTGAAGTAGAGCGCAAATGGTATGTAGTTGACGCTGAGGGTAAATCTCTTGGTAGAGTTGCTGCTGTTGTTGCTGATCTTCTCAGAGGTAAGAATGAACCAATTTTCACACCACACGTTGATTGTGGTAGCCACGTTATCGTAGTTAATGCAGACAAAGTTGTTCTCACAGGTAACAAATTAGAACAAAAATATTATTATCGTCACACAGGTTATATCGGTGGTCTTAAAGCAGTTAAATATAAAACTCTTATGGCTACAAAACCTGAAATGGCAATGGAACTTGCTGTTAAAGGCATGGTACCAGACACAACAATCGGTCGTAAAGCACTTACAAGACTTAGAGTATACAGCGGTACAGAGCATAAACATGAAGCTCAAAAACCAGTTGCATACGAATTTTAATAGAAGGGAGACAGAATTATTATGTATGAAACAAAACCATATTTCTACGGAACAGGTAGAAGAAAAAGTTCTGTAGCCCGCGTAAGAGTTTACAACGGTACAGGTAAAATCACAATTAACAATAGAGATATTGATGATTATTTCGGCCTTGAAACATTAAAACTTATCGTTAACCAACCATTAGAGCTTACTGATACAGTTGGTAAATTCGATATCGTTTGTAATGTAACAGGTGGCGGTGTAACAGGTCAAGCTGGCGCTATCCGTCATGGTTTATCAAGAGCTTTACTTCAATTCAATGAAGAGCTTCGTCCAGCTCTCAAAAAAGCAGGTCTTCTCACTCGTGACCCAAGAATGAAGGAAAGAAAGAAACCAGGTCTCAAAGGCGCTCGTCGTGCACCACAGTTCTCAAAGAGATAATTTCTTATACAAATCAAAAGAGCAACCAATTTTGGTTGCTCTTTTTTTATGTTATTCTTTCCACCTAAAAACAGTTGAATATTTTTTTATATTGTGATAAAATGATTATGTGAAAAAACTCTTATGGGGTGAAGAAAATGTCTTTATTACAACAAAAACATGTTTTGCTTAATGATTGTAATTGTTTTACAATGGCTAATGGCTATTTTGAAGCCGGTTTTGAAAATAAAATCGGTTGTTTTGACTTGTTTTTTAGAAGAGTGCCTGATAATGGTGGTTTTGCTATTTGCGCAGGTCTTCAAACTGCTATCGAATATATCAAAAATTTTACATTCACAGATGAAGATATTGAGTATTTAAAAGGTCAATATAATCTTTCTGATGGATTTTTAAATTATCTTAAAAACTTTAAGTTTACTTGTGATGTTTATGCAATCCCTGAAGGTACCCCTGTTTTTGCAAAAGAGCCAATTTTAAAGGTTGTAGGCCCTATTATTGAGGCAACTTTGATTGAAACATTGTTGCTTATTTCAATCAATCATCAAACTCTTATCGCAACAAAAGCAAATAGAATTGCTCGTGCGGCTCAAGGGCGAGAAGTGCTTGAGTTTGGCGTGCGTAGGGCTCACGGAATTGATGCCGCAGAAAAAGGCGCACGCGCAGCTTACATAGGTGGTTGTGTTGGTAGCTCTTGCACAAAGGCAAATAAAGAATACAATATTCCTGTAAGCGCTAATATGACTCATGCTTGGGTTCAACTTTTTGAAACAGAATATGATGCTTTTTGCGCTTATGCAAAGCAGTATCCTGATGATTGTATTTTGCTTGTTGATACTTATAACACATTAAAATCAGGCGTTTTAAACGCTGTTAAATGCTTTGATGATGTTTTAAAACCTATAGGTTGCAGACCAAAAGGCGTTAGAATTGATAGTGGTGATATTGCTTATCTTTCTAAAAAAATTCGCAAAATTCTTGATGAAGCGGGTTACCCTGATTGCCCTATTATCGCATCAAATTCGCTTGATGAATATATCATTAGAGATTTGCTTATTGAAGGCGCAAAGGTTGATAGATTTTGTGTTGGTGAACGTCTTATAACATCTGCTTCTGACCCGATTTTTGGCGGTGTTTATAAGTTAACAGCATTAGAAGAAAACGGCGAATTTGTGCCAAAGGTAAACTTTTCAGATAATGTTGGCAAAGTAACTTTGCCTTGTAATAAAAAGATTTATCGTCTTTTTGATTCTGATTCAGGCAAAGCAATTGCAGATGTTGTTTCGCTTTATGATGAAGAGCTTGATAATTTAGAAAGTTTAGAAATTTTTGATCCTGATCATACTTGGAAAAGAAAAACTGTTGAAAACTTTATCGCAAGAGAATTGTTTGTTAAAGTATTCCAAAAGGGCGAATTAGTTTATGAAAGCCCTTCGGTTGAAAATATTCGTTCTTATTGCGAAGAACAAGTAGAAACCATTTGGGATGAAGTTCAACGATTTGAAAATCCACACACATATTATGTTGATTTGTCAGAAAAATTGTGGCAAATCAGAGACGGTTTGTTTAAAGAGTTTACTGATTATAAAAGATAAAAAAGGAGTGCTTTATAATGAAAAAGTTTATTAGTATTGCGTTAATATTAGTTGTTTTGATGTCTCTTGGCTCTTGCGATTGGTTTAAGGCAAAAGAGTCGGTTGAAGAAGAAATCACAATGCCAACAACGTCAAAAAGGGCAGTTATTATAACTAAAGATGAACTTGCATCTAAAGTAAAAGAAGGCAAGGTTGATGGCGTTCAGTTTCCACTTGGCGCAAGTTTAAGTGATGTTAAGGACTTCTTTTTTGAAAAGGTTAGCCCTTGGACTATAACTGTTACTTCGTCTGTTACAGAGATTTCAGGCACAAGCGTTGTTGTAACTGAAACTTCGCCTTATGATAATCCACAAATGGTAACTGCTATCGGTGAGAAAGAAGATATGTATAAATATCAGGTTGGTAATTCTCTAACTTCAGTTTATTATGATGGTGAGCAGTATTTCTATGTTAACGGAAATGAGAGTGCCGGCGCAGCGATTATCGTTAGCAATATTTCGGCTTATGGTTTTAAAATGGGCAACTGTTTAGAAGAAGATGTAATTGCGTCAATCGGTGAGCCAGATGTGCGTGATGTTCCTGATTTGAGCCAACTTTTCTTCTGCCTTGGTTCTCCTGTAAACCCAACTCGTCTTACTTATAATTTCCAAAACAAACGTCTTGATTTCGTGTTTAGTGATGGCAACTTGCTTGTTGTAACACTCACAAATACTGATGTTTATTCTGGCTTTTCAACAGTAGAAGAAACAACTGCTAGTTAAGGTGAAAAAATGAAAATAATGTCAGTTGATTTGGGGCTATCAAGAACAGGTATTGCTGCTTGTGATCCACTTGAAATGTTAGCGTCTCCCGTTAAAGTTATATTTGAAAAATATGAACCAAAACTAATTGAGCAGATAGTTTTAGAAGTGAAAAACCAAAATGCCGAGTTAATAGTTGTTGGTTTGCCGCTTAATATGGACGGTTCAAAAGGTGAGCGCGCGCAAGAGTGCGAGAGAATCGCAAAGATTATAGAAGAAAAATCAGGCGTGAAAACTCAAATGTGGGACGAGCGTTGCACAACAGTTATGTCGCATAATGCTTTGAACGTTACTAATGTTAGAGGGCAAAAGCGTAAAAATGTTGTTGATGCAGTCGCCGCCGTTATGATTTTAGAAAGTTATTTAGAGTATAGAAAGAATAAAAGACCGCTTTAATGAAGCGGTCTTTTTGCTACAATTTTATCTGCCTTGCATAGTCAAAAAGATATTGTTGGGCAATACCCTCAATACCTTTTGTACATTCTGGCAAACCGTTTGGGTAAAGTTTTTCTAAAACTTTTTTAATCCAAACATCAATAGGAAAAGCATCGTATTTTTTGCAAGAAAACAACAAAACACATTCGGCAACTTTAGGGCCAACACCTTTGATTTTCATTAATTCTTGCCTTGCATTTTCTGTTGACATATTTTCTAAATTTTCTATATCAACTTCGCCCGAATGTATCTTTTTAGCGGCATCAATTATGTATTTTGCTCTAAATCCTGCGCGAATAGGCGATAGGTCATCTACATCTAATTTTGCAATTGTTTCGGCGTTAGGAAAAGCGTAGTTTTGCTCATCAATTTTCTCGCCAAAATTCTCACAAAAACGCTCTATAATGCCTTTTATTCTTGGAATGTTATTGTTTTGCGAGAAGATAAACGAGCAGATTGTTTCAAATTTTTCTTGATTAAGAAGACGAATCCCAGGCGACATACTAATCGCTTGTTTTAAAATATCATCTGCTGATAACATTTCTTTGATTTTTTGATAATCAATAAAGAAAGTAAAATAATCATAAAAATAATTTTTAAATTCATCTTCATTCATATTTTCAATAACAATAAAGTTATCTTGCTTGTAAAGTTTTAAAACCTTTTGTTTAACAACACCTGTCCAAACGCCATTCTCGTCAACTTTAAAACGAAACGCCTGACCACAATCAAGAGTTTGCCTTAAATCAAAGTCTTTAGCGTTTATATAAACATTGTTATTTTCAAATTTAATATCAGCCATTTTAAACTCCCTTTTAAAAAACCTATTGATATTATAACATAAAAATGCTATAATTCAAATAATAAATATTGGTGGTGAAATTGATGCGTGATGATATTTGCACAATACCGTTAAGTGAAATATTTGAAGAGGGCGATGGTTGTCCTATCTGCCGAATGAGAGAAATGCTTGTAAGCAGAATAACAGAGTATATTTTGGGCGCGGCTATGATGGAGCCGGATGTTAGAATTGAAACTAATAAATTAGGTTTTTGTAAAACTCATCTTAAAGGTATGATGAAACGCCATAATCGTTTGCAATTAGGCCTTATTTTAGAAACTCATTTGCAAGAGTTAGAAAACGAAGTTTTTAAAAAGGGTTTGTTTGGTGTGAATACTAAAAAGAGCGCTTATAAAGTGTCAAGAATAGAAGAAACTTGTTTTGTTTGTGATAAAGTTGAATGGGGAATGAGCCGTTTGCTTGAAACTCTTTATCGCACATATAATAGCGAGCTTTCATTTAGAGAAACTTTTAAAAATCAAGAATATATTTGTTTGCCACATTATCGTTTGTTAGCTGAAAACGCTAGCGCGCATTTATCAAAACAGCCACTTTCAAGTTTTAATGAAGATATTATGACGCTAACTAAAAATCATTTAGAGGCGCTTTATAGTGATGTTCACGCTTTTACAAAACTATTTGATTATAGGAGCGCAGAAAGTGAAGAAGCGCCTGATGAAAACGTGAAAAATGCAATTGAAAACACTTATGAATTTTTGTGTGGCGAAATTGGAGAATAAATTATGAAGCATATAGAAATTTTTACAGATGGCGCTTGTTCTGGTAATCCTGGACCTGGTGGTTGGGGAGCAGTTCTTCGTTATGAAGGCCGTGAAAAAGAGCTTTCAGGCGGAGAAAAAGAAACAACTAATAATAGAATGGAATTAACAGCCGTTATATCTGCGCTTAAAGCACTTAAAGAACCTTGTGATGTAACTCTTACAACTGATAGCAAGTATGTTTGCGATGCTATTTTGCAAAAATGGGTTTATTCTTGGAGAGCAAATGGTTGGCGAAAAGCAGATAAAAAACCTGCTTTAAATGTTGATTTATGGGAACAATTGCTTGATTTGTTAGAAATTCATAAAGTTCAATTTGTATGGGTTAAAGGCCATGCAGGTCACCCAGAAAATGAGCGTTGCGATAAATTGGCAGTAATTGAAACTGAAAAATATAAATAAATTTTATCACCCTTGCTAAAAATATTTGCAAGGGTGATTTTTTGTTAAAATTATATTTAAGAAAAACAGTAATTGTTGTATTTGGCGTAGCGTTTTTACTTGTTTTGTTAGTTGGCTTTGGTGTTGTTGATAACCAAATAAAACTTTCTGAAAACAATCCGTTTTTAAACTTGTTTTTAATTGATTTTAAAAATAAATTTTTATATTTAAGATATTTTTTTGTTGATTTTAAATTGCAATTTAGTTTGCAAAGCATAATAGATTTTTTAAAACCTATAATAAGCGTTTTTGTTGTGATTTTCGCAAAAATATTTATCTATTGAAACGAGAGCTTTTTTCTGTTATAATAATGGTATAGGTTAGGCGAAACAGGATTGTTTCGCCACAAAATCTTTCATTTTGCGACAAATTTTCTAAAAAATACAATCATTATAATAATAAAAAACTAAATGGAGAAAAATTATGAAAATAAATATAAAAAAGTTAAACGAAAACGCAGTTATTCCAACATATGGCTCGCAGTTTTCTGCAGGCGCTGATTTATATGCTTGTAATAGCGAGAAAATAGTAATCCCTGCGCATGAAACCGTGCTTGTGCCAACAGGTGTTGCTTTAGAAATTCCTGAAGGTTATGCAGGTCTTATCTATGCTCGTTCAGGCATTGCTTCAAAACGAGGTCTTGCCCCTGCAAATAAAGTCGGCGTTGTTGATTCTGATTATCGCGGTGAGGTTATGGTTGCGCTTCATAATCATAGTGATATAGATGCCGAAATTGATGTTAATGAGCGCATTGCCCAATTAGTTGTCACCCCATTTTTAAAAGTAGAATTTAACGAGACCGATGAACTTACTGATACAGTAAGAGGCGAGGGTGGCTTCGGCTCAACAGGTAAACAGTAATAAAAACTGCCACTTAAATCTATAAGTGGCAGTTTTTTTAAAACAATCCTTTTTTATGCTCTTCTAACTCTTCTTCGTAATTTACCCCAGCTAAATATTCTTCTTCTAATTCTTCATTAATATCAGCCGGTGGCAAAACTTCGTCAAAAAGCGCTTTATCATCTGACAAGTTGTTAAAAAATTCTTTATCTATCATAAAAACACCCCTTAATCACTATTATTAGAAATGATTAAGGGGTTATTCATAAATTCAAAAATTAATCTCTGTTTTTACCAAGAGTAAATATTGCCATTGTGCCAGGGCCAGAGTGTGAACCAATAACAGGTCCTGTGTAACCAATGATAACATCTTTAACTTTAAGTTCTTCTTTCGCTTTGTTTGCAACATATTGCGCATCTTCTAAACAATCACCATGGCAAATGAAAATTGTTTGATTTTCAGCATCTTCAATAGTAGCGCCGGCTCTTTTAACAAGTTCATCTAAAGAAGCTTTTCTGCCTCTAACTGTGCCAACTTTGATGAGATGACCTTCATCATCAACATGCATAACAGGTTTAATTCCTAAAACTGTGCCAATAATAGCAACAGCAGGAGAAACTCTGCCACCACGCTTTAAGAAATGCAAATCGTCAACAGTAAACCAGTGCGCCTGACGCAATTTATTGTTTTCAAGCCAATCAGCAACTTCTTCTAAAGATTTGCCTTCTTGCTTTAATTTTGCAGCATAGTAAACAAGCATACCTTCACCAAGAGAAGCAGCCAAAGTATCAACAACTTTGATTGTTCTATCAGGAAAATCTTCTGATAATTCTTTTGAAGCTAACATAGCTTGACCAACTGTGCCTGAAAGCCCACTTGAGAAGCCAACATAAAGAATATCTTTACCTTCTTTTAAAATAGGGGTAAAAGCATCAAGAAAACCTTGTAAAGTAATCTGGCTTGTTGTAGAAGTAGCACCTTCGCGCATTTTTTGATATAAATCCTTGATAGCTTTATCATCATCTTCTGCAATATCAACAAAAGTTTCGCCATTAGTAATGTATTGTAATGGTAAAACGGTAATGCCTAATTCATCTATAAGACCTTTTGGAAGGTCAGCAGTTGAGTCGGTTACAAGAATATAATCTGCCATAGTTTTAAACTCTTTTCTATAATTTATGTATTTATTTTATCAAAAATTGAGTTTTAAGTCAATATTTTTTTAAAAAAATATCAATATATTGTGGATTTTTTAAAAAAGATGTGTTATAATGTATGCGTATGTGAAAATTATAATGATATTTTACGATAATTTATATAAATATTTTGTCAAAAAATGAGGTGACATTTTGGAAAAACTGCTTATTAAAGGTGGTAACGCTTTAAAAGGTAAAGTTTATATCAGTGGCGCAAAAAATGCCGCTGTTGCTATAATTCCTGCAGTTTTGTTAAGCGATGGCGTTTGTAGAATTGAAAATGTTCCTAATATTTCTGATGTTAATGTTCTTTTGAAAATATTGCAAGAACTTGGCGCAAGAGTTAGATATCTTAATAAATCAACCGTTGAGATTGACCCAAAAGGTGTTAATACTCATATTGTTTCTTATGAAATGACTAAAAAGACTAGGGCTTCTAGTTATTTTATGGGTGCAATGCTTGGTAGATTTAAAAAGGCAAAAGTAGCCCCTCCGGGTGGTTGTGATTTCTGCGCAAGACCTCTTGATTTGCACGAAAAGGGCTTTGAAGCATTAGGCGCTACTATTGATAAATTTGATGGTATGATGAATATTGAGGCAGACCGTCTTGTAGGTACAGTTATTTATCTTGATACTGTTTCAGTAGGCGCAACAATCAATATTATGCTTTCTGCAGTAAAAGCAAGAGGCAGAACAATTATTGAAAATGCGGCAAAAGAGCCACATATTGTTGATCTTGCGAATTTCCTTAATTCAATGGGTGCTGATATTCGCGGCGCAGGTACAGATGTATTAAAAATTTCAGGTGTGCCAACTTTAAGTGGGACAAGTTATTCAATTATTCCAGACCAAATCGAAGCAGGCACTTATATGGTTGCCGCTGCTGCAACCGGTGGCGATGTTTTAATTGAAAATGTTATTCCAAAGCATCTTGAATCTATCTCTGCAAAGCTTGAAGAAGCAGGCGCAGTTGTTGAAAATTATGATGAAGCAGTAAGAGTTTATTGCAATGGTCCGCTTAAAAAATGTAATGTGAAAACTCAGCCACACCCAGGTTTTCCAACTGATATGCAACCTCAAATGGTAACACTTTTAACTAAAGCGCAGGGTACATCTATGGTAACCGAAGCAGTTTGGGATTCGAGATTTAAGTATATTGATTATCTTGATAGAATGGGCGCTAAAATTAAGGTTGATGGCAAGGTTGCCGTTATTGAAGGTGTTGAAACCTTGAAAAGCGCACCTGTCAAAGCGGTTGACTTGCGCGCAGGCGCCGCAATGATTATAGCAGGTCTTATGGCAGATGGTGTAACTGAAATTGAGAATATTCACTTGATTGACCGTGGCTATGAAGATTATGTTGAAAAGTTAACTAATATAGGCGCAGATATCGAGCGAATTAACATTCCTGATGATACTAATTCAATAAATAACGTTGGTTAAAAATAGTATAAAAAACCCGAGT
>JAZRPX010000064.1:0-4535 GCA_045649445.1 Acutalibacteraceae bacterium
ATGTTTTTGCAAATATTGACAAAAATTAATTTTGGTGTTATAATTATTGCATAAATCGTAGGAGGATTTAAAAAATGAAAAAATTATTATCTATTATTTTAATTATTGTAATGTGTATTTCTATTAGCAGTTGTACTTTTAACAACTCTGCAATTATTAATGCTGATGGAAAAGTTGAAATTGTCCACAAGACATCGTTATCAAAAACCGAAGCAGAAACTATTAAAGAAACTGCAAAAAGTAAAATAGGTCAAAAAGTTGACTTTGGTGACGGAGAAGAAGTTTTTGATGCGCAAATGTATGGAATGGTTGTTGGATATGTTGAAACATTTATCCAAGAAGCAAAAACTGAAGAAATCAATGGTGAAACTTATTATTATACTCTTGAAAAAGAGACTAGTACCTTGAAAAAAATCAACGGTAACGACGAGTATGATAGCTCAAAAGGGTTGATTACCACTACTGATGCTTGGATTTATGATAAAAACGAAAGAATACAAGAAGACGTATCAATGGATGATTTTTATGATAGTGATGAAATAGATTATATTTCTGCTTTTGGAGGCACATTTGTTGTTGAAAATTGGCTAAAAATGCCTTATAAAATCACTAAAACAAACTTTGAAAAAGTTGATGATTATACAGTAGATATGTCAAAACCTGGCGACCCTAAATTTGCTTATGTTATCACAGAAAAATCAACTGCTGATTGGACTAAATCAGAAAATATTTTTGAAGAAGTTTTAAAAATGGCAAAAGAAAAATTTGCCACAGCATCACTTAAAAAACCAAGCGTTGAAGTGAACGGGGCAAAGAGTGTAGGCGTATATTGGAGTGATGACTGGGGATTTGATAAAATAGAAGTTCAGTCTAAAATCGGCAAGGGCAAATGGAAAACACTCAAAACCTTAACTTGGGGTATAGGCGGTTATGTTGTAAAAGATTTAAAACCAAACAAGACATATCATTTTAGATTAAGAGGTTTTGTAAATAATAAAGATTTAGGAAAAGTTTATGGTATTGCTTCAAAATCAGTGTCTTTTGATACCTCGGTTTTAAACGCACCTTCTGTAAAGTTAGTTTCAGGAGAAAAGAGTTTCGCTGTTAAGGCAACAAAAAAGAATAAAGGTGCAAAGGGTTTTGAAATTAAGTATTCAACAAATAAGAATATGAAATCTGCAAAAACAAAAACTACAAAGAAACTCCCTGTGACAATAAAAAAACTTAGTTCAGGCAAAACTTACTATGTTAAAGTTAGAAAAATTTTAAAGAAAAATTGGAGAGGCAATGTTTGCGGAAACTGGACAAAAGTAAAAAAAGTAACTGTAAAATAAATAAAAACGCACTCGCATACAACGTATGCGAGTGCGTTTTTTCTATTCATATAACCACCATTTTTTTGAAAAGGTTTGCCAATTTGCTACTTCTTCTTTTTGGGTTGATATAAATTCTTCAACGCTTAAATTAGGATTTAAAATTTCTTGTTTACCAACAAGCCGTGCAACGAATCCGTTTGCTTCAAACTCTTTATGAGTTTCGCTTATCGCTTTATAAATTCTTAATCCAACTTCAAATGGTTTAAATTCATCTCGGTTTGTAATATGAAGTTGAATACCCTTGCAAAATTCATCTTTAAATTTAGAAAAAGTAGGGGTGAAAGAACATTCTCGCAAAATTACGCCTTGTTGTTTGCCAACCTTTTTAATTACTGTTTGTGAATCAAGCCAAGGCGCACCTATCATTTCAAACGGCTTTGTTGTACCTCTGCCTTCAGATAAATTTGTGCCTTCAAAAATACAAGTGCCTATATAACAAAAAGCAGTATCAATAGTTGGAATGTTTGGCGAAGGCCCGATAAAACATAAATCTGTGTCATCAAAATACAATTCTCTTTTCCAATTTTTCAAAGGAACAACGCTTAAATCACAACCGATATCTTCGGTTTCATTCATCATTTTAGCAAATTCGCCGATAGTAAGACCACATCGAGTTGGCGTTGCAAATCTGCCAACAAATGATGAAAGTTTTCTATCTAAAATTGTGCCTTCAACCACTTTGCCACCTATTGGATTAGGCCTGTCAAGAACTATGAATTTAACGTCATTTTGAGCGCAAATTTTCATAGCATCAGTCATTGTGTAAGCGTAAGTATAAAATCTTGCGCCAACATCTTGAATGTCAAAAAACACATTATCAAGAGTTTTGAGCGCTTCCTCGCCATCTTTAAGCCCACTTCCATACAAACTGTAAACAGGTAAATTTGAGCGTTCATCGGTGTAAGTTGTAACATCGGCGGCCGCTTGTTTATCTCCACGAACACCATGTTCAGGAGCAAAAAGCGCAACTAAATTGCATTTTTCTTTTAGCATATCAACTGTTGAAGTAAGGTCACGCAAAACACCTGTGTGATTTGTTATAAGTCCGCATTTGCCTTTTATTTCATAGTCGTTTTGTGATAAAACATCAGCACCACATAAAACTTTTACCATTTATTTTTCCTCTTTATATTCAGTAATCATCATATTATAAAATTGTTTGCGAATATCAATATATTTTCCTTTGTTTTCTCTGCCAAAAGCAACTGCATTAGTAAGCAAAACACCCCAAAGCCCCGTTTGTTTATCAACAAAAAGTGAAGTGCCAGTAAAACCTGTATGCCCAAAGAAGTTGCCTTCTAATTTAAAGCCAAGCCCACGAGCTTCTTCACAATTTGGAGTATGATTTTTTATAGCTAAGTTAAAAAGTTCTTTTGAAATGAAGTTTTCACCTTCGCTTGAACACATTTTAGCAAATAAAATCACATCGTCTAGCGTTGCAAAAACTCCTGCATTTCCTGCAATTCCATCTAAAGCATAAGCATTTTCATCATGCACTTTTCCGCTATACCATTCGGTTGCGGCACAAGGAATATTTTCATTTGGATTGTAACAAGCGTTAACCATTTTAAGAGGAGAAAAAACATAATCTCGAGCAAGGTTATCAAGTGTATCTTTGCCAACTTTTTCAAGAATTTTTCCTAAAACAATGTAACCCATACAAGAATAAGCAACATTACTGCCTGTTTCATAGCTCTTTTCTGAATCAAGAATTGTTTTGATTACATCGCTAGTTTCAATTTGCATATTAAAAAGTGGTAGCCAAGCAGAAATTCCAGAGGTATGAGTTAATAAATGTTTGATTTTGCAATCGGCAAAATTGCCTGTGTAATCAAGAAATTTGCCTATGTTATCATCAAGTGAGAGTTTGCCATTTTCAATAAATTTTAGCGCGATAGCAGTTGTAGAAACAAGTTTTGAAAGCGAAGCTAAGTCAAAAAGCGTGTCTTCATCAACACTAAAAAACTCGCGAGCAAAAATTTTGCCTTTTTTGCCTATTGCAACTGCGGCGCAAGGGTAAGCCGTGCCAACGCCACTATTTATAAAATCTAAAGTTTTTTTGAACACAAACTCACCACCTTTAAAAATGTTTGTTTAAATATCTAGTTCAGCAAAAACACCATAATGGTCTGATGGATATTTACCATCAAATGTTTCAGTCATTAATTTTTGATTAATTGGTTTGATATTCTCATCAATAAAGCAAAAATCAATGTGCGCATCAGTAATTTCGTCTGGATTGTAACCGTGATAAGTAGTAGTTAAATCGTTAACTGTCAAAGTGTTAACATCGCGAAAATGTTTAACCATTTCTTTATACCCAAGACTAGTAGGTGTCATATTAAAGTCGCCAACAATAAATGTTGGGTAATCAGATATTTTTTTGCTATATTCATAAATTAAATTTGCACTGTCAACTTGACACTTGTCGCTAAAACCAAAGTGAGTGTTCATAAAGTTAAATGTTTTGCCAGTTGATTTTTCTTTTAAAATAACATACTCGCAAATGCGGTAGCAACCCCAACTATCCCATCCACGAGATTCAACTTCAGGTGTATCAGAAAGCCAAAAATAACCCTTGTCAAGGCATTCAAATTTATCCTTTTTCCATAAAATTGGGCAACCTTCCAAGTTGCTTTCGGCACGGTATTTTAAAAACATATCATAATTTTCAAAATAGTATTTTTCAATAAATCTATCCCATTGTGGTATATATTCTTGAAAACCAATAACATCGGCATCATAATTTGATGTAACATTTGCAAGTCTTGGCGCGCGTTCAGGAATTGAGTGCCCGTTTTCATCGTTAGCGCATCTAATATTAAAACTAATAACATTTAATTTCATTATAAAACCACCAATTTTTTTATTTTTATAATTATAACATAAATAAAAAATAATAGCAACAAAAAAGCATCGCTATTGCGATGCTTTTTTGTTTGGCTGTTCCGAATCATTTAGATGCCACTTTGTTTTTTGAAAAAAGAGCTAAAATTAGCGATTATTTATTATTTTTTCAAAAAATGTTTTCTTTTCGATAAATTAGAATTTATCTAACTGTTGTTTTTCTACTCGATAGTGATTTTGATATTACCTGTATCTGTGATAATCTCACATTTTTCATCTGCGATTACTTTTGGAATATCAATATTGCCTGTG
>JAZRPX010000065.1:0-4281 GCA_045649445.1 Acutalibacteraceae bacterium
CTATAAAGCTTGTCTTCCTAAGACCGCTTGGCCTCCGACTTATAAACATAGGCATACAAACATTCTCATGCCCTATTTCTTTAAACATATTATCAAGAATATGAACAATGTTTTCCCAAATTGCATAACCATAAGGGCGAATAACCATACAACCCTTAACACTTGTATATTCAATTAACTCTGCTTTTTTGCAGATATCAGTATACCATTTTGCAAAATCTTCATTCATAGAAGTAATTTGCTCTACCATTTTTTTATTATCAGCCATTTTATTTCCTCCGGAATTTAATATCTATCTTATTTATTTTACTATAAACAATATGAAGTTTCAAGTTATTTTTTTCTAACAACGCTCTTTTCAAAAGATGTTACTCTTTGAGTCACAGCTTTGATATAATAAGTGTATTTAACTTTATTCTTAACTGATTTATCAATAAAACTTGTTGCGTTAGCAGAAGCAGTTTTAATAAGTTTATACGCTCCGCTTTTCTGCTTTCTGTAAATTTCGTATTCAGTAGCATAAGAGGCCTTGCTCCAAGTAAGTTTTATACCTGTTTTAACATTATAAACCTTATTTAACTTAATAATCTGCTCGCTTGGAAAAGAAGCATCTATAAGATAATAACGGCTATAATAATTATCGTCATATTTTTTCTCAATATAGAAAATTCTTTTAGCGATAATAGAAATTCCTCTTATATAAGTTTCATTTTCTGTTGTTTTAAAGGTCAATTTATAATTAAATTCACCAGTGTTTATATCGTAATAATAAAGACTATCTGCATCGTTAAAATAGATGTAGTTATGAACCCTATCAATAGTATAAGCTTCTCTGTCATCATAAGGGGTTTCAATACCGTTTGTTCTTGTGGTAAACTTCCAATCTTTTGAAACATAATAATATGTGTTATCTACCTTTATGATTTTTGAAGAAATCTCTTTGTCAAACGAGTTGTGATAAAGAGTTGATTTGCAAGATAAATTCTTATAAAAAGTCATCCAGTTGTAATGGTCGTATCCATCAGATTTAATCTTTGCAGTATTGATAAGGAAAAATTTATGGTTAACGTTTCCTGATACGTCAATATCTTTATTATCCTTTGAATTGCTATTAGTTGGGTCGTTCCATGTAGCATCTACATGATACCATTTTCCGTTGATTTTAACTATATTCCATACATGGTTCATTTCTTCGCTATAAGCAATATGGCTTTCAATACCAACTGCTTTTAACAAATGTGAATAGGCGAGCGCATATCCTTGACAAACAGAACTGCAATTGAATAACGCGCCATATCCACTATATCTCTTGTCGGCCTCGTAGCTAAAAGAGTTTTCGGAAACTAATTTATCATGCAAAACCAAAGCTTTGTCATATTCAGACATACCAACCTGAACAGAAGATAAAAATTGATTAAATCTTAAATCGTATTCTTTTTTTCTTGTTGATAATTCATACTTATTAAAGTGATAATCAGGTTGGATTTTAGTTAAATATTTTCCGTTATACCAATATTTATAAGTAGAATTAACCCAGAACAATTCAGGGTTATCATAAACTGTTCCCATATAAAAATAATCAAGTGAAGCGCGAGGAATTTTATATTTTGTAAGGTCAATTACACTTGACATTTTTTTAATGCCGTTAATTAAAACCTTCTGCGCTTTTTTAAAGTTTGAATTAACCTTTGCTCTTTTTAAAGTTTTTGTGCTTTTAAAACCGGTATTAGCTTGAGTTTTGTTGCCACTGTTAACATTATAGCTATCAGCAAAAGCAACATTTGAGCCAATGGTAATAAAGAGCGCTAAAAATATACATAAAATTTTAGAAATTTTTTTCATAATATTCTCCTAAAAATTTTCTTGTTTTTTATCTCTGTTCATAAGGTTAATAAGTGAATCTTTCGCATTTTTACCATTGTATAAAATGTTGTAACATTCGCTAACAATCGGCATTTCAACCCCTGTTTTCTCAGCTAAAAGTTGCGCCGCCTCAGTTGCAAAATAACCTTCAACTGTGCCAACGGCTCTTTTTGCTTCTTCAACAGAAATACCTTTGCCAATAAGTTTGCCAAAAGCATTGTTTCTTGAATGCTCCGATGTGCAAGTTACAATCAAATCGCCAATGCCCGAAAGCCCTGAAAATGTAGCACGATTTCCACCGAGTGCTTCGCCAAGCAAAGACATTTCAGCAAGACCGCGAGTAACAAGAGCGGCGAGCGTATTATCACCTAATTTCATACCCTTGATAATTCCTGCCGCAACCGCAATAACATTTTTAAGCGCAGCGCCAACTTCAACACCAATAACATCAGTGTTAGTATAAATTCTAAAATATTTATTAGAAAGCGCTTCTTGAACAGTGGTAGCTGCATCTAAATCTTCGCTTGCCGCAACAATAGAAGTAGGAATTTTTCTGCCAACTTCTTCTGCGTGAGAAGGACCAGATAAAACAACAACGGGATTGTTAGGCAATTCATCTTTAATAATCTGTGAAAATCTTTTTAAAGTTTCTTTCTCAAAACCTTTTGAAACAGAAACAATAATTGCTTTGTTATCAATATATTTTGAAATCATTTGCGCAGTTTCTTTAACAGCAAATGAAGGAGTTGCAATAATAACAATATCACTATTCTTGATTTTCTTTATTTCGCTTGTGATAATAATGTTTTCAGGAATTTCAACGCCTTTTAAAAGCGGATTTTCTAAAGTGGTTTTAATAGTTTCAATTTCGTCTTGAAATTTACCCCAAAGCACAGTTTTATGTGAACAATTATAACTTAAAATGCTAAGGGCAGTACCCCAACCACCAGAACCTAAAACAGAAATTTTCATAAAAGTTTTAACCTTTCTTGCGTTTCTTGTCTGAAGTTTTTCTTTCAGTTCCTTTAATAAGTCTGCCAATGTTTTCGTGATGTTTAATAATAACCAAAGAAGACATTATCGCAGTGCAGATAACTGCAACCCATACTTGATAATCGCCAAACCAAAGGAATGTTCCGCCATCTTTAAAGAAAAGATAGGTAAATGGAATTGCTACTGTTACTGCAACGATTGATGAAAGTGAAACATATTCGCTCATTAATAAAACTACACCGAAAACTATAAATGAGCAAAGCGCAGTAAGTGGAGAGAATGCTGCCGCAGTACCAACGATTGTTGCAACACCTTTGCCACCTTTGAATTTGAAGAAGATAGGGAATATATGACCTAAAAGGCAGAAAATTGCAACAATAGGTCCTACAAGATCAGGGTTTAAAATTGTTTGTGGTTCTATCCAAGCGCGATAACTAGATAAATGTGTGCTTTGGTCGAAAAGCCAGTCTGCAAGTGGAGCATATAAAAACTTTGCGAGCAACACTGCAACTGTACCTTTTAAAAAGTCGCAAACAAAGGTTAAAATACCAGGTAATTTACCAGCAGTTCTCATAACATTTGTCATACCTGCGTTGCCTGAACCGTGTTCACGAATGTCTGTTCCTAAAAACTTTTTAGTAAAAATAATAGCAAAACTAATACTACCTAATAAATATGCTATAACACAAAAAATAATAACTGAAATTAAAACTGATAATTCACCTGCATAAGTAAACATTATTACTTGTCGCCTCTTTCTCTTACAATAACCTTAACCGGTGTACCTTCAAGACCGAAGGTTTGTCTAATTTGATTTTCTAAATATCTTTGATATGAAAAATGGAACAATTCTGCATTGTTGCAGAAGAAAACAAAGGTAGGTGGCGCAGTAGTCGCCTGAGTCATATAGTAAATCTTTAAGCGTTTACCTCTGTCTGATGGTGGTTGCACACGAGCAGTCGCCTCTGCTAAAAGCTCGTTTAATCTACCTGTTGAAATACGCATATTATTTTGTTCGTATGAGTATTTAATAACTTCCATCAAACGCTCTAGGCGTTGCCCTGTTTTAGCCGAAATAAAGATAATCGGCGCATAAGACATAAATGAAAAATCAACTGCCAATTCTTTTCTATATTGGTCCATAGTCTTACCGTCTTTTTCAACTAAATCCCATTTGTTAACAGCAATAACACATGCCTTACCGTTATCAAGCGCAATTGAAGCAACCTTTGAATCTTGCTCGGTAAAGCCCTCAACTGCATCAATCATAATAACGCAAACGTCTGCTCGTTCAACTGCCATTTTAGCGCGAAGCACAGAGTATTTTTCGATTTTATCATCAACTCGTGATTTTCTGCGAAGGCCTGCAGTATCAATAAAATTAAACTTGCCGTAAGCGTTCTCAACCGCAAAATCAATAGCATC
>JAZRPX010000066.1:0-2492 GCA_045649445.1 Acutalibacteraceae bacterium
ATTGATGAAGATGTTATAGAAATTGAAGTTGATAACGCTGCTGTGGAAGCTGAAGAAGAAATTGAAGATATTTCTTCTACTTCTGAAACAGAAATCGTTGTGGAAGATACAGTAACTGTTGTTGAAGACATCTCCGAAGCAGAAACAACAGAAGAAATCGCTGAGATTGAGCCCGTTGAAGATACTGCTGTGGAAACAACAAGCGATGATATTATTGAAATTGAAGCAGAATCTCAATACGAAGTTGTTGAATGCGATATCCCCGAGATAAATGAAAACGAAGAAATAGTCGTTGAAGAAGTTGTGATTGAAGATTCCGAAGATGAAACTAAAGAGCAACCTAAAAAAGCAAAGAAGAAAAAAGGTCATAAAGGAATCTTCCTCTTAGTTGTTGTAATCTTACTCGTAGGCTTGTTTGCAGGTTATAAATATGTTCCTGGTTTAATCAAAGATTATAAATACGACCAGGCAGTTGCTCTTGCAGATAGCGGTAAATATACAGAAGCTATAACCGCTTTCAAGGATTTAGGCGAATATTCAGATAGCCAAGAAAAAGCTCTTGAATGCGAATATAATCACGCCTTAAAGCTTGAAGAAGACGGCAAATTTGCAGAAGCTAAACTTGTCTTCGAAAATCTCGGCAATTACGGCGATTCTTCAACAAGAGCATTAGCTTGCGCATATAGCGAAGCAAAAGATGCTCTTGAAAACAAAAATTTCAAGGTTGCAACCAAAATCTTTATGGATTTAGGCGATTATGGCGATAGCGAACAAATGGTTAAAGAATGTTCTTACCAGAACGCTCTTTCACTTATTGAAAATAAAGAATATAAGAGCGCTATTGAAATTCTTACTGCTATAAGAAAATACTCTGACGCAAAAGATAAAATTCTCGAAGCAAAATATATGTTTGTTACAGATAATTTTGATAAAGAAAACAAGACAACTGTCAAATATCTTAACGAGCTTACAAAAGAGAGTTATCGTAACAGTGCAGATTTAAGAAAAGAACTTTTAGGCTCATCAGAGGTTATGTCTGATGACATTAAAGCGTTTGTAAACTATAGCACAACAGACCTTGAAACATCGCTCACAGAGCTTGATAATACAAGATCTATTTATTTCCACGCTGTTGTTGGTGATAAAAATCTTTATGGAAAAACTCTCACTTTAAAATATACAACTGCTTTTGGTTATACTCAAAGAAAAACAGTTGTACTTTCCGAAAGTGATAATGTTGCAGTTATGTCCTACCCTGCAACTCAGCATAAAAACTACTCTGTTGAATTTGAACTTTTAGACTCCAACGGTCAGAAAATTGCAGGACAGAAAATTTCGTTTTAACAAAAAATCGGCAAATCTTAATGATTTGCCGATTTTTCTTTTATCGCATTGCTCTGGAAGCGCCTTCCGACATATCAGTTACCATATCAGATACACCTTCGGAAACATCTGTTACAATGTCACCTAAAACACCGTTTTCGCCCTCTTCAGACTCATCTGTTACAACACCGGGATTCTGAGTTGTTGTAACTTCAGTTGTATCGGTAGTTGTAATATTGTTTGTAGTTGTAGTGTTATTATCATCCTCACCGCAACCGCTGAAAACAAGGACCATAGAACCAATAAGCAAAACAACTGCAACAACGGCAATAATCTTCTTCATATATTCACTCCCTTTCCGGAGATTAATACAAAAAGCTCCTCTATAATTATTCCACCAAAAATCTGTAATATTCTTATTTTGTAAGAACTCCGCCATCGGTATATAAAAGAATAAGAATATCTTTTTCTTCACCTGTTACAGGGTCAATATAAACAAGAATCTCCTGTCCGTCATCTGCCTTGCAATGATATTCATAAACATAATTTTCCGTTTCATAATTTGTTGGAATAAAGGCTTTTTTATTTGATAAAACTTCCAAATCTTCCTTTAAAAGTTTTCGGGCTGACCTCAAATCATACTTTGTATTTTCGGGCACTTTTCTTGATTTATGATTCATAATATAGCCTGTTGCATCAAAGCCTAAAATCTCGCCGTCATCAAGAGCTACGCTGACTTTTATAAGGTCTGTGTAATAGGTTATTCCATCCTCATAATAGGAATAATTTATAGTGCAAACCCCATCAACTGTTGAATAATAGCTTTCTTTAATTTTAGTATAGCCTTTTTCATTTAAAAAAGCCGTTGCTTTTCTGATAGCATCTTCTGATTTGATTTTGCTTTCTCCTGCATAACGGGATTTAAGCATATAAGAAACCAATCCACCTTTTTGAGTAACTGATATTGTTGCATCAGTGTTATAAAAGGTGTAGGTACTTAAATTGCTGTCTGTTTTATTTAAAAAATAAATATCTTCTTTTTTAGCACCAATAAATTTTGCCGCCTTTTCTTGCGCTTCGTCCTGACTTATTTCTTCCTGATTTTCAACGAGAGAAGATTTTTTAGTGCTGATATGGTCGGAAAAAGGTCCATCATAAATAAGGGTCGG
>JAZRPX010000067.1:0-7245 GCA_045649445.1 Acutalibacteraceae bacterium
GCTTGATTACCGTTTTTATTGCACTGAAAAGAAGATTAAACTTTTGATTGAAGATGAAAATGGTAAACAACGCAAGGTAAGAATAAAAAAAGATGAGTATGATGATATCGGTTTAGAATTCGAAAGTTATCTTATGGATTCTCATCGTTCTTGTAAAAATAAATGCATTTTCTGTTTTATTGACCAAATGCCAAAAGGTATGCGTGAAACTTTGTATTTTAAAGATGATGATGCTCGTTTGTCTTTTCTTTTCGGTAATTATATTACGCTTACAAATGTTACAGATGAAGAGATTGATAGAATTATAAAAATGCATATTACACCTATTAATATTTCTGTTCATACAACAAATCCTGAACTTCGTTGTAAAATGATGAATAACCGTTTTGCGGGTGACGCGTTAAAACATATGTATCGTCTTTGCGAAAATGGTATAAAAATCAATTGTCAACTTGTTTTAGTGCCAGGATATAATGATGGCGAAGAATTGAAGAAAACATTAGCTGACCTTAAAGCGTTATATCCACAAGTTGAATCGGTTGCAGCCGTTCCTGTAGGGCTTACAAAGCATAGAGAAGGTTTAGCAGAGTTAAAACCGTTTGACAAGCAATCTGCAAAAGAAGTTGTAGATATTATGAATGCGTTTGGTGATGAATGCGAAAAAGAGTTTAAAACAAGACTTTTTTATCCATCTGATGAGTTTTTCAATTTAGCTGAAATACCAATGCCAGATGAAAAATATTATGGTGATATGTTGCAGCTTGAAAACGGCGTTGGAATGTCTGCTTTAATGAAAGCAGAGTTTATAGATGCGTTAGAATATTGTGATGAAACTCCAAAAGGTGAAAAGTTAACAATTCCAACGGGTAAAGGCGCTCATAAACTTATTAGTGAGTTAGTTGAAAAAGCAAAAGAAAAATGGCAAAATCTTGATGTAGAAGTTGTGCCGATTGAAAATTATTTCTTCGGACCACTTATCACAACAACAGGTCTTATAACCGGCTCTGATTTGATTAAAAATTTGAAAGATAAAGAGAATTTAGGCGTTTGTTTAATTTCAAGCGCAACCTTAAGACAAGAGGGCGATGTATTTTTAGATGACCTTTCGCCAGAAGATGTATCAAAAGAAATCGGCGCAAAGATAAAAGTTGTTGATTGTGATGGTTATGCATTATTAAATGCTCTTTTAGATAAGGAGAATTAAAATGGCAGTAAAATTTAATGAAAATGAAGAAGTTGTAAAAACTATAAAAGAAGGGTTAAAAGCAAAAGGTGGCTATTGCCCTTGTAGAGTTGAAAAACTAGAAGAGTATAAATGTATTTGCAAAGAGTTTAAAGAGCAGATTGCAGACCCTGATTTTGAAGGGTATTGCCATTGTATGCTTTATTATAAATCTAAAGATTAGGAGAATATAAAAATGGCTTTAAAAATAACAAAAGAAAATTTTGAAAGTGAAGTATTAAAATCAGATATTCCTGTGCTTGTTGATTTTTGGGCAACTTGGTGTGGCCCTTGTCAAATGATTGCGCCAACAATCGAAATGTTAGCGCAAGAGTATGAGGGAAAAGTTAAGGTTGGCAAAATTGATGTTGATGAAGAACAAGAAATAGCAATTAAATACGGCGTTGCATCAATTCCAACATTAGTTTTGTTTGAAAATGGTCAAGAAGTAAATAGAAAACTCGGCTTTATGCCAAAGGCAGAAATTGAAGAAATGTTTTAAAAAAAGGAGTGCGTTTGCACTCTTTTTTAAATTTCTTTATCAAATCTTAACTTTTTCTTATTAAAATGTAAAAAGTAAAATGATTTAATATAGTCAGCGGGTTTAAAAAAGTTCTTGGTTGTGTTAAAATTGATTTAAAAGAAGGTGAAGATATGAACAAATTTAAAGTTTTAGTTTGCGATGATGACGAGGCAATTTTAGAATCACTTCGTATTTATTTAACAAATGGTGGTTATGAGGTTTTGTCAGCGTCTAATGGTATAGAAGCGCTTGAAATCATTAAAAACGAAGAAGTTTCTTGTGTTGTTCTTGATATTATGATGCCAAAATTAGATGGGCTTAAAACAACTCTTAAAATAAGAGAACAAAAGAATATTCCTGTTATTTTGCTTTCTGCAAAAAGCGAAGATACTGATAAAATCGTAGGGCTTGAGTTTGGCGCAGATGATTATGTAACAAAGCCGTTTAATCCACTTGAGCTGGTTGCAAGGGTAAAATCGCAAATTCGCAGATACACCGATTTTGGCAATATAAAAACAAAGCCATCGCAAATTTTAACAGGTGGTTTGCTTATTGATACTGAAAAATGTGAAGTTACAGTTGATGGTGAAAAAGTTAAATTAACTGCAAGAGAGTTTAAAATTTTAGAATATTTAATGCAGAATATGGGCAAAGTTTTATCTTCATCTCAAATTTATGAAGCAGTGTGGAGCGAAGCGTCTTTTGGCGTTGAAAAAACAGTAACAGTTCATATTCGCAATATAAGAGAAAAAATTGAAATCAATCCAAAAGACCCGCAATACATTAAGGTGGTGTATGGTCTTGGTTACAAATGTGAAAAAATCAATTAAAAGTTTTATAGGTGGTGTGAATTTATGAAAAAGAGAAGTATTATAAATGCAATTTGTGTTGTGTTAGCAATTATTTTTATAACCTGTAGTGGTGGAATGTTTTATAATGTTTTCAGGGCTTATTTAGTGCTTGATACAGATGTTCTTTTAGATAATGATTTTGCAAAATCTGTTGAAATGGAAAAAACTCAACCTTTTAAAGATGAAATTTACAGTGATTTGTTCTCTTTGATTGATGATACCGAAGGCAGATATTTGAGCGAAGAGTTTGAAAAGTATAGCGAAAACATAAAAAAAGAAGTTGTTGATGAATTTTCAAAAGAATATTTAAGTCAAAGGGCTCGCTTTATTGAAAATTATTTTATAAATTCATTAAAAACAGTAGATTATGCTTATCCGGAAGATTATTTTAGAACAGATATAAATTATTCTGTGCCTGAAAAAGCCATCAGAAACAAAGTAACTTATGATAAAGATGCGCCGGGGATTATTCGTGATATTCAAACCATTGTAAATGGAACAAAAGGGTTAAAATTTAATGATTATGCGCTTTTAGTTCCTTATGAAGAACTTGAATCAAGGCATTTTGAATATTCAAAAGAATTTAGTTTTGGAAATAATACCTATGATTTTTCAATTGACGATTTTTTGCTTTTAGAAGATGATATTTCTGATGAGGTTTCAGAGCGTTTTGATTATTTTACTTCAGAATTATATGAACAGTATGATTATTATTCTTATAATCAATACCATTATCAAAGCAAAGATAGTTTTAAATATTATGTGAAAAATCTTAAATCTGGTGAGATTGCAACAAATTTAGAAAACGAAGATTATGAAGATTTAACAGAAAAATCAATATTTTATGTTAATAATAAAGGCAAAGAAAAAACAAGTAAAAATATAGAATATCTTTTAGAAGATGAAATCTTTTCAACAAATGATTATGTGTGTTATGTTGCAATTGATGTAGAGAATGCTAAAACACCTGATTTTTATACAGTTTATGATGCTTATTACACTAACTTGCAACAATCAGGCATAAATGATGATTTGGTGTTTGGATTTGTATTTTTGGCACTAGCAATAATGCTTTTTATTGTTGTTTTAACAAAAACAAAAGAAAAAAGAATATTTATTGATAAATTATTCACAGATGTTCATTTTTGCTTAACTTCATTAGCAATCATCGGTATTATTTGTGGTTTGGTTTTAATATATGATAACAACAATTATTTGATTTTCGGTGAGAATTCGCAATATTTAGTAGCGTTTGGTTGTGGTTTAGGTTTTGCTCTCATAATTGAATTTTTATGCTCGTTTGTTCGTGTTTGCAAATCAGATAAAAAACTATATGAAAATTGTTTAGTTTTTGTTGTTTTGAAGTTTGTTTTCAAATCAGTTGCAAAAGTGATAAGCAAAATTAGAACTCTTCTTTCTTATAAACCTGAAAGTGTTAAGAAAACAACAGTTTTAAGCGTTGTTCTTGTGTTGCTTGTTGATGTAATTTTAGGACTTGTTTTAATCTTTTTCTGCATGGATTACTATTTTAGTTTTTTTGCAGTTTTAACTGCATTTGCACTTGCTGTTTTCAATTTGTTTGTAGCAATTAAATGGATTAAATATTTAATAAATCTTGATAAAATTATAACATCTGCTGTTAATAGAACAGAACTTGAAGATTTAGAAAAACTTCCTGCATCTTTAAAAGTTTTGCAAGAAAGTATGAAATATACTAATGAAGAATTAAAATTAGCAGTTGAAAAAGCAGTTAAAGATGAGCGACTTAAAACAGAGCTTATAACAAATGTTTCTCATGACCTTAAAACGCCACTTACTTCAATTATCAATTATGTTGATTTGCTTAGCAAATGCGATATAAAAGACAAACGCGCAAAAGAATATATCAAGGTTTTAGATGAAAAGGGATTAAAATTAAAACGCTTAATTGATGACCTTATTGAAGCATCAAAAGTTTCAAGTGGAAATATATCTCTTGATTTGTCTCATATAAATTTATCTGAATTGGTTGTGCAAGCGGTAAGTGAAACAGAAGAAGATTTTGAAAAGGCAAAATTAGAAGTGAAATGTAAACTATCAGAAAATCAACCAATAATTTTTGCTGATGGCAACAAAACCTTTAGAGTTGTTGAAAATCTTTTATCAAACGCTAAAAAATATTCTGCAAAATCAACTCGTGTTTATATCGAGGTGTATGAAGAAAACGGTTTTGGTGTGTTTGAAATTAAAAATATTTCTGCAAATCCCCTTGATATTTTGCCTGAAGAGTTAACCGAGCGTTTTGTAAGGGGAGAAAAATCAAGAACAAATGAGGGTAATGGTTTAGGGCTTTCAATTGCAAAAGAGTTGTGTAATGCAATGGGCGGCAAACTCGAAATAACAATTGATGGTGATTTGTTTAAAGTTAAAGTATTTTTACCAGAATAAAAAAACGAGTTCCGAAAGGAACTCGTTTTTTCGATAAATCGGCAACCGAAAAACATCCTACTCGGTTCGATTCCTAAAATTCCTTATAAAAACCTAAAAGGACCACCCTGTTGGGTAGTCCTTTTAGTTGGTGCTGGTGACCGGAATCGAACCGGTACGGGTTATTCACCCACGGGATTTTAAGTCCCGGGCGTCTGCCAGTTCCGCCACACCAGCATTTTTTAACACTTGTACCATTATAATGAATAACTTTCGAAATGTCAAGATGTTTTTTTAACTTTTTTATTATTATAATAAATTATCTTTAATATATTCTAAAAGTGCGTTGCAACCACGTTTAACATCGCGATAAGTTGTTTCAAATTCACCGGTATACCAAGGGTCGGCAATAGAAGAATTTTCGCCAACAAATTCTAACAAAAGATGAATTTTTTCATCATAATCATCTGGCACAATGTATTTAATATTTCGCAAATTGTTTTTATCCATAAGCAAAATTAAATCAAAATTTTCATAATCATCAGCAGTAAATCTTACCGCTTTTCTGCGAGTATAACTTACATTATATTTATCTAAAATTGCTTTTGTGCCATAATGAGTATCATTTCCGATTTCTTCTAAACTTGTAGCAGAAGATTCAATATAAATATCATTCTCAAGTCCAGCGCCTTTGACAATATGCTTCATATAAAACTCAGCCATTGGGCTTCTGCAAATATTTCCGTGGCAAACAAACATTATTTTAATCATAACTTTCTCCTTGTGATTTGTGAGAAAATTATATCACACTGCTTTAATTCGGTCAAGTTTAAAAGAAAAATCAACATATTTTAAGGGTATGTATTATGTTGACAAACAATATATAATGTGTTAAAATGCTATGAGAAAATTAAAGGTTTCGGAGGTCTTTTTTAATGAACGAGCTTTTAGTATTAAAAGACAGAATTGTAGCAAAAGTTTTTAGAATTTTAACTTTAAATATAATCTTTCCGCTTGTGTATAAATTAGCGGCAAGAAAACCTGTTGATAACAACAAGGTTGTTTTCATTGAATTGAGAATGGAGAAGATTTCAAATAGCTTTAAAGTTATTTTTGATGAACTTGTAAGCAAATATAATTTTGAAATTCATACTCATTTTCTGTTAAATGGCTCTGGAAGAAAGCATTTATATTTGTCACGCTGTATTGATATGCTAAAAGATATTGCAACTGCTAAATATGTTTTCTTAAACGAGGGCTCAAATTGTATTGGTAGTATTGATTTGCGCCCTGAAACAAAAATTGCTCAATTATGGCATGGTTGTGGCGCTTTTAAAAAGTTCGGGCTTTCAACTGCTGACCTTATCTTTGGCGAATCAAGAAAGCAACAGTTAGCCCACCCATTTAATAAAAATTATAGCTTGGTTACAACATCAAGCCCTGAAGTTGATTGGGCTTATGCTGAAGCTATGAACATTAAAGAAGAAGGCATAATTCAAGCAACAGGTTGTTCAAGAACCGATGTTTTCTATGATGAAAAATTTATAGAATCAGCGTATAAAACACTTTATGAAGTTGTGCCACAAGCCAAAGGTAAAAAGATAATTCTTTATGCGCCAACATTTAGAGGCAGAGTAGCAAAAGCTACAACATCAAGAATGTTAGATGTTAAAATGTTTTATGAAAACTTTGGCGATGATTATATTTTGTTGTTCAAACATCATCCTCATGCAAAAAAACGCCCTGTTGTGCCAACAGAGTATAGCAATTTTGCAATGGATGTTACAAAAACAATGGAAATTGAAGATTTGCTTTGCGTTTCTGATATTTGTATAACTGATTATTCATCATTAGTTTTTGAATATTCACTTTTTGAAAAACCAATTATTTTCTTTGCTTATGACCTTGATGTTTATTTTGATTGGCGTGGTTTTTATTATGATTATTTCGAAATGTCGCCAGGCCCTGTTTGTACAACAAACCTTGAAATGATTGATTATATCAAAAATCTTGATACTCGTTTTGATAAGCAGAAGGTAAAAGATTTTAGATATAAATTTATGCGTTCTTGTGATGGTAAATCAACCGAGCGAATTTTAGAAACTCTTATTGGTAGCGAACAATTAAACGCTCATAAAAAAGAAAATGAAATTGTTTTGCCATTTAATACTGTTCCTAAAGCAAACGAGAGATATAAAAATTATTTGAAAAAGCGTGAAGATTTAAAGAAAAATAAAGATGCT
>JAZRPX010000068.1:0-4434 GCA_045649445.1 Acutalibacteraceae bacterium
GTTGGCTTTTTTTAAGGAAGATTGTATGAAAAAAATATTAGCTTATCTTTTTACCATTTATCATTAGCATATGGGTCGTATTTTGTTGTTGGCTCTACTGGTGTTGTAGGGTCTGTTACATCTTCAAAAGAAGTTGCAATAATATCAAGAGATTCATATTTTTCAAATTCGATTTCAATTTTTTCAAATTTCATTTTATTCACCTCTTAAAACTCTTTTGCAACATCATATTTTGCTGCTATTTCATCAACGATATCTTTGTATTGTTCATACAAATCAACACTATTAGCATCATTTTTAAAAGCGTTTGCAACAAATGAAATTGTTCTTGTATTATTTACAACATCGCCGTTTGCATAGTCAGCATAAACAGTTTTTGTAACATCGCCTAAAGTTACTGTAACATAACCACGACCTACAAAGCGTCTGTTCATATTTTTCTCTTTGATATTAGCGATTGAGCCAACCATACCTTTGAAATTGCCTTCTTCAAACCACAAGTTTCTTTCAAGGCCGATTTCATAAGAAACGTTTAATCTGTTGTCTTCTGGGATATCAAGAGTTAATTCTTCGCCATTTAAAAGATTTTCAGGAGCAATAAGTGTACCCATTGAAATTACTGCGCCTTCACTTTGCAAAGCATTGATTTTTTCAATATCAATTTGAGTATAGAAACGAAGACCAGTAGCAACATTGAGTTTCATTGAAGCGCCTTGAAGCATTTTAACATCACCGATTGAAACAGATGTTAAATTCATATTGATTTCAGGTGTTACAACTTGATTTTCAGCAAAGTAAGTTGTGCCATCTGTGTAAGCGATAAGACCGTTATCTTGGCTTACCGGAAGTGCAATTGAAGCGCCAACATCAACTGTTGCATATTTTTCACCATCAATGTAGATGTGGAATTCTGTTGGCAAAGTTTTTGAATAGATTGCACTGTTTTCTGCAAGAACTGTGCCAGAAACGAGTTGGTTTACATAGTCTGCATCTGTGTAGATTGCATCTCCATCAGCACAAGAAACTTTAACGCCTGCATAAACATTTGTGAATGCATTTGTGCCTACAAATTTTACATTTGCATCAGGACCATAGATGCCTGTACCTGTACAATCTTCAAGTGTGATATTAAGGTTTGCAAGTGATGTTGTACCACTTGTAACATTTGCAACGTTTTGGGCAGCAGAGCCGATTGGTTTTAAGAATTCACAATTTTTGAAATACACCACGGAACCAATATCGCTATCAACTGTTACGTAAGTACCTTGACCACCACCAAAAATTGAATTTTCAGCAGTAAGTGTTAAAGCGGATTTTCTATCAATGATAGGCGCATATTTATTTGATGACATATAACAGTTTTCAATATTTACAGTTGCTGTTTTGCCATTTGAAAAAATTACTCCTGCTTGGTTATTATCATAAACATTTGTCGAATTAATCGCAATATTTCTAAATGTAACCGTTATATTATTTAAATTGATAATAAACGCACCACTATGTTTATCAGCGTTTACAAGAATGTCAAAACTATCATCTTTAGTTACTTGAGTTGTTCTTTTTGAGTTTATAATAGTAACATCTGCGCTTAAGTTAGCACAGTTTACTTTAGGTTTATCAGCAGTTGTAGCACCTACTCTCCAAACAAAACCATTTGTATCAATGGTTAATGCTTTAGAAATTGTGATAGTTGCATCTTGTTGAATATCTTCAACTAACTTAATTGTATCGCCTTCATTAGCAGCTGCAACTGCTTCGGCAATAGTTTTATATTGACCGAGTGTAGCGCCAACTGTAAGAGTGCCAGATTCTACTGGAGTTGATGGAGTTGGAACTGTTGTTGTAGTTGTTGTAGTAGTTGTAGTAGTTGTTGTGGTTGTTGTAGTGGTTGTTGTAGTAGTGCTTGAAGATTCTTCTTCGCTTGGCTCTTCAGGTTCTGGTTCTTGTGAAGGTTCTGTTGGTTCTTCACTTGGTTCTTCAGGTTCAACTGAAGGAGCTTCGCCTTCGCCTTTTGAGTAGATAGCTGTATTAGCTTCTACTGTACCAGCAGCAACTTCTGTTGTATAAGCGCTATCTGCATATAAAGTTGTGCCTTCGCCAGCTGAAACTACAACGTCTGTGTATACTGTATCTACTGCGTTTGTGCCAACAAATGTAGTTGTTGAACCAGGGCCATAAACGCCTGCTACTGTACAACCTTCAAGTGTGATAGCACGAGTTGTGATTGGGTTTGTACCGTTAGTTGCAGACTCGTGATTGGTTGCAGCTACATAACCAACTGCTTTTTTGAGTTCACAATTTTTAAAGTTTAAAGTTGAACCTGCGTCAGATTCAACTGTTACATAAGTACCTAATTTACCATCAAAGATTGAATTTGTAGCAGAAATTGTTAAAGCAGATTTATTTGCAACAATTGATGCATAATGGGTTGATGTCATATAAGAGTTGTTTATATTAATTGTTGCTGTTTTGTTATATGCAAAAACTGCGCAAGGTTGGTTATTTGTGTCTGTGTTTATAGATTGAATTGCAACACTATCAAATGTTACTGTAATATTATTTGCATCAATTATGAAAACACCATTGTTTCTTGTTGTTTTTGCAACAATATCAAACTTGGCATCAGTAGTAATCTGTGATGTTCTTTGTGAGTTTTTGATAGTAACGTTTGCTTTGATTGACGCACAATTTGCTTTTTTAATATCTTCGGCAGTATTGGTATATGCTGTCCAAGTATACCCGTTTGTATCAATTGTTACTGCCTTTGAAATTGCAAATTGTTTTTCGATGATATCTTCAACTAACTGAATTGTATCGCCTGCAGAAGCTGCTGTTACTGCTTCGGCGATTGTTGCGTAGTCACCATTAGCGCCTACTGTTAATGTTGCGCCTTCAGCCATAATGGCCATAGGAATAACTAAAAGAATTAATGCGAGAGAAAGTGCTATAGAAATTATTTTTTTCATAATTGTTTCTCCTTTTTAATTAAAATTTATCATTATCAGATGGATCGAGCGGATCAACATAAAAATCTGCATAACGATCAATCACATCTTTAAACGCTACAAGATTTTCATAAACATCTGCATCTTCGCTTATTGAATAAGCAACAAATGCAACATTTCTTGAATGATTATAAATATTATTATCAACATAATCAGCATAAATTGTTTTAGAAAAATCGCCTTTTGTTACTTTTACATAACCTCTGCCGATAAAATCAACATTTGCATTTTTATCTTTAATGTTAACAATTGAACCAACTACTCCGCTAAAGCCATCTTCTTTATAATAACCTTTAGTTTGGTCATAAGGAACTGTAACATAAGTTAATTTTCCATTTACAGTTTCAGGTGTTTCTAAAGTTACATCATAGCCCTTAATATTGTTTTTATGAGCAATGATTGTACCCATTTCAACTGTTGCGCCGAAAGCTTCAATATTAGAGATTTGATTTTCATCTAAATTAGTATAGAATCTTAAACCTGTTTTCTCATTAAGTCTCATTGAAGCGCCTTTTCTCATTGATAAATCAACATAAAGTGTTGTTAAATTAAGGTCGCCTTCGATGTCGATAAATTCGCCCTCATCATAGAAGTTTTCGCCATCTGTGTATGCTACGAAATGGTCATCATCAACATAAGGGAAAACAAATCTTGCGCCAAGTTTGATTACTGAATTTAACTCACCATCAATTTTTACAGTACAAGGACGTAAAAGTGTGTTTTCAATAGAATAGTTACCTGATACCCAATATGTGTTTTCAGTAGCGCCAGGAATGATTGCTTGGCTACCTTTCCATTTGAGATATGAGAATGAGTTAATATAACGAGTATCTAATCTATAATAAGTTTTATCATCATCACTTTCATACCAAGAAACCCAACCATCATCTACGCCTTTGATGTAGTATTTACCCATACTGCTGCTTCTTGCAACGAATTCAGTGATTGGCTTTTCAGATTTGATAATTACATATTTTCTACCGTTTTTACCAACATCTTCTGTGCAGAATTTAGCGATGTAAGGTTTTGTATCGATAGTATCAATTTCATTTACATCAACAGTTGCAGGGGTAACTTCTTTGCCAATATAACCTGCCAATGTTTTATAGTTTACAGGAGTGCAGGTCGCTCTGTCGATAAGAGAATATTCAGGGCCTTGACCGTTATCCCACCAACAAGAAGAAAGACCATAAGTATTGTCAATCCTTGTTCTGATGTCTTTACCAAGGGCACCGCCATCAGAGTCAGGTATTACACCTGATGAACCAATTTCATCGATAATCAAGCCCATGCCAGAATTTCTTATAAATAAGTTTTCGTAATAAATGTCAGCAGTAGAGCCAGAATAATATTTATGTACTGTACCAATAAGTTTAGATAAGTCGCCAACAGTTTCATCAACCAAGCCGTCATACTTTGGTGTTGCAAG
>JAZRPX010000069.1:0-2765 GCA_045649445.1 Acutalibacteraceae bacterium
TTCAGTTTCACCTGGGAAACCTACTATAAATGTTGTTCTAATAGTAATATCAGGCATAGCATCGCGCAGTTTTTTAATAACGCTCTCAAGCAAAGCGCTATCGCCTTTTCTGTTCATAGCAGATAAGATTTTATTAGATGCGTGTTGCATTGGAATATCAATATAATGAAGCACTTTTGAATTGCGTTTCATAGCGCTTATCAACTCATCAGTAATTTTATCAGGATAAGCGTATAAAATTCTAATCCATTCAATGCCGTCTATTCTTTGAAGTTCATCTAAAAGTTCTGGCAATTTATACTCGCCATAAAGGTCTTCACCATAACGGGTTGTGTCTTGCGCGATTAAAATTATCTCTTTTGCGCCATTTTCGGCTAAAGATTTTGCTTCTGCTAATACATTTTCCATTTCACGAGAGCGGAAAGAACCACGAATTTTTGGAATAGCGCAGTATGTACAACAGTTATCACAACCATCTGCAATGCGCAAGTATGCAGTATAATTAGGTGTTGTTAAAATTCTATCAGCATCCATTAAAAGATTGTTTTTATCAGAAAATTGACCAAAACTTTCATCTTTTAAAACTTTATTTATAATCTCGCAGATGTTTCTGTTTTCACCAATGCCAACAACTGCATCAACCTCGGGCATTTCGTTTAAAATTTCTTGTTTGTATCGTTCTGCCAAACAACCGGTAACGATAATTTTCTTTAAATTACCCTTGCCCTTGATTTCGCCGAGTTCTATTATATTGTCAATCGCTTCTTGCTTTGCATCTCCAATAAAACCACAAGTGTTAACAATTATAACTTCACACTCGTTTTCATCGGCGCAAATTTCAAATCCGCCTTTAGCTAAAAACGACAACATAATTTCTGCATCAACCTGATTTTTTGGACAACCAAGCGACACCATTCCAACTTTAACTGCCATAAAAACTCCTAAAAAATTTGTCTTTGTGTCATCCTGAGCGCAAGTCGAAGGATCTTGAAAAGATTCTTCAGCTCCACTTCGTTTCGTTCAGAATGACAACTGCCATAAAAACTCCTAAAATTTAATTTATTGTTTTTGAAACAACATATGTATATATCTATAAACATTGCCTGAATAATCTTCTTGTTTAAAATAATATAACTTATAATAAAATGGATCTTTTCTAAAACTGTTGTCTGAATTAACAATAAATTCATCCCAACCATTCATATCAGCAAGAGAATCGTCTTTAAGTTTTATTTCAACCTTATAACCAAAATTCAAATCACCATGTGAAAATCCATCTTTTTTAATAGTTAAGTTCTCGGCTTGTAATCCACCGGTAATCAGTGCTTTGCTTTTTTTATCAGTAACAACAATTTCTTCACTTGTAACCAAATCGGTAACCACAATTTTTTTAATATTATCATAATCAACTTTCATTCTCTTTACAGGCAAATGCCACCAGATGCTCACACCGACTAAGAGAACAGCAAGAATTATGCAAACACTAATATAAATCCTCTTTTTCATCATTGCTCTAAATGCAATTTCTATCGCAAATCCGATAAATATAGAGATTGCAAAGCCCCCCACAAACGAGCACATTAATATAACTAACCACGATGAAACAAACTCAATTACAAAGGAACAAATTACATAAACCAAAACGCTAAGTGCAGTTACTATGATTTTTGTATTTGATTTATTCACTTTAAATTCTGCTATTAAAAACGATACAATAATTACTATTATCGCTGGAACAAGCAAATCAGAATCAAAAAACACTTCTTTAAAAATATCAAACATATCTTTACTCCTTTTCAATCCTTTGCGCTAACCTGAAACAGGTTAACCATTATTTTGTCTTAATCAATTTTATAATTGTGTTAATTGCAAAACCGAAAAAGGTTGAAGTTGCAAAGCCACCCACAAATATGCAAATAACCCACAAAATATAAGAAACTGTACAAGAAAAAAGATATAAACTATTAAAATAATTTAAAAATGAACAAATCACATAAACCAAAACACAAACTGCGCAAACAATAAGGTTTGTGCCTAATTTCTTTACTTTAAAGAAAGAAACTAAAAATGCGATTACAAGAACGATTATTATAGGTATAATCTCGCTAGGGTTAAGAAATAATTGTTCAAAAAGTTCAAACATAATTATACTCCTTTGCTTTTTCGGGCGTCATGTTGAGCGTAGCCGAAACATCTTGAAAAGATTCTTCAGCTCCACTTCGTTTCGTTCAGAATGACAAATTGTACGCTAACCTAAAACAGGTTAACTGTTGTATTTTAATTAATCATAAAACTTTTGAAACATATCATCTATGTAATAAAAACCTGTATCACCGTCAATTACTTGGTAATTAAGTATTGCACCACTAACACCAATTACATCAATTGTAAACTTTTGTGTTTCACTTTCAGTTTCAACAGTTACATTAAACACATATCCAAAAGTGTTTGGTGCATAACGACAATGTTTCATTTTCACAGAATTAAATTTTTCAACTAATTCGGCTATTGTTTTCTCATCTGTAACTTCAATTTCTTCTTGAAACCAAGTTTTGAAAATTGTGATTTTTTCAACCTTTTGCGCATCAAAATTACAAAGTTTTTTTGGCACATTCCACCAGATAAGAAAACCAATTATCAACACCAAAACAACAGAAACAATTATAATTATCTTCTTTTTCATAATTATGCTCCTTGTTTGTCGGGCGACCACATAGGGTCGCCCCTACATGATACTAATATACTTATTCGTAGGGGAAGCCCTG
>JAZRPX010000070.1:0-2173 GCA_045649445.1 Acutalibacteraceae bacterium
TTGGCTCACAGAACGACATGGCTACGATCCGACTTAAAGAAGCTAATGAAAAGGGCTTTATAGTTTGTCTTAATCACCCTTATTGGTCGTTACAAGAACCATGGGAGTTGTGTGAATATAAAGGTCTTTATGCAGTTGAAATTTATAATACCGATAATTGTTATTGGGGTTGGCCAGAATATGATATTTATACTTATGATATTATGTCGCGCCATGGTATTAGATTAGCGCCACAAATGGCAGATGATAATCATAATCATAGCACACAAGAAGATAAGTTTTATGGCACATTCGGTGGCTTTAATATGATAAAAGCCAAAGAGTTAACTTATGAAGCAATTTTCGAGGCGTTAAAAAATCAAGAGTTTTATTGTTCTCAAGGCCCTGAAATTTTAGATTTGTATGTTGAAGATGGTTTTGTTCATATTAAAACTTCACCTGTTAAAGAGATTAATTTAGTTTCAGGTATTAGGCATACAAGAAGATACTTTGCAAAGCAAGATGAATTTATAACCGAAGCAAAATTCCCTCTTAAAGATAATCTTAAATATGTTAGATTTGATGTTGTTGATGAAAATCAAAAACACGCTAATACAAGAGCATATTTTTGCGATGAATGGAAATAATAAATATATGAATACTTTTGAAAAAATATATGAGCAAGTAAAACTTATTCCAAAAGGCAAGGTGGCAACCTATGGGCAAATAGCCCGTCTTGCAGGAAACCCTCATCTTTCGCAAATTGTTGGTTATGCTCTGCATGTTAACCCTGACCCTGAAAACATACCTTGTTATAGAGTTGTAAATCGCTTTGGCAAAGTTTCAAGCGCATTCGCTTTTGGTGGCGAAAATATGCAAATTGAAATGCTAAAAGCCGATGGAATACAAGTAGTTGATGGCATTGTTGATTTGAAAAAATATCTATGGGAAAAATAAAAGTTAAAAACGAGAGCAAAAAGCTCTCGTTTTTTGTTATCTTGCACAAATTCATATAAAAAATCATTGATTTTTTTATAAAAGTATGCTATAATTTCTGTATCATTAGCAAAGGAGTATGTTATGGAAAATTTCGTTATTACAATAAGTAGAGAATTTGGCTCAGGCGGAAGAAAAATAGGCGAGGAAGTTGCAAAAAAACTGGGCATAGATTTTTATGATAAAGCAATTATAGATGAGGCAGCGCAAAAAAGTGGCTTATCTCCTGAATTTATTGAAAAAGAGGAGCAAACATTTTCAAATAGTATTCTTTTCAATCTTGCAACATCTGGTGGACAGTTCGGCGTTGGTGGAACATCGCTTGTTGATAAAATTTATGTTGCAGAGAGTAAAGCAATTAAAGATTTTGCAGAAAAAGGCCCTTGTGTAATCGTTGGTAGATGCGCAGATTTTGTTATGCGTGATAAAAATTGTTTTAATGTGTTTATTTATGCCGATGATTCTTTTAAACAAAAAAGAGTTGTTGAAGAATATGGCTATGCTGAAAAAGAAGCAACAAAGCTATTGAAATCTCGTGATAAAACAAGAGCAAGGCATTATAATTATTATTGCGATAGATTATGGGGAGATAGAAAAAATTATCATATTATGATTTCTTCGTCTGCTTATGGCATCGATAATACAGTTGATTTAATTGTTCAGTCAGTTAAAAAACATTTTGGAATATAACAAACAAAACAACTATGCTTTAAGCATAGTTGTTTTGCTGAAAAGGTGTGCATTGTTTACTCGCCTAATTCAAAAATGGTTTATGATTATTTAAATTGAGGTTAAAAATATGAGAATTATAATTGTTCGTCATGCAGAGCCGGATTATTCTATCGACTCTTTAACAAATAAAGGTTGGGTTGAAGCAGAACTTGTTTCAAAACGATTGGAAAAGTTATCAGTTGATGCAGTTTTTTGTTCACCTTTAGGCAGAGCAAAAGATACAATGAAACCATATCTTGAAAAGACTGGTAAACAAGCAGAAATTTGTGATTGGTTAAGAGAATTTAATCATAAGCAAGTTGTTGACCCAACAACGAAAAAGCCAAGAATTGTTTGGGATTTCAAACCAGAGTTTTTAGATGAGAATCAAGCATTTTTTAATAAAGATGAATGGAAAAAAGTTGATTTTGTATCACAAAGCGAGGTTCCTGCAGAAGCAGATTATGTTTATAACAGTTTTGATGAA
>JAZRPX010000071.1:0-2898 GCA_045649445.1 Acutalibacteraceae bacterium
ATTGTAAATTGTCCTGTTGGTGTTCAAGTTTGGCCGAAAAATAGTGATTCAAGTATGAAAGGCACTAAGATTTATAACAATATTATTACAGGAACTCATGATATGATTGAAGGGGCTCTTGCACCAAAGTTGAGTAATAACTATTTTGTTGAAAATCCTGAGATTGATTCATTCCTTGTTCCATTAAATACTGCGAAAAATATTATTGATAGCGCAACGCAAGTTAGTGGTGTTACTGATGATTATCGTGGTAATGCTGCAGATATTGGCGCTTATGAATACGGTGGCGAGTATTGGCAACCTGGTGCAAACTACAAAGATGATATAGTAGAAGGAAATGTAACTTTTGCAATCGAAACCGATGAAAGCGCTTCGATTCGTTTGAACAAGAAAAGTGGAATGCGTTTTTACACAACGGTTGACGATGAAAAATTACAAAAACTTGTTGGAAACGAGAGTTACGAACTTGGTACAATAATTTCGCTCAAAGAAATATGTGGTGATGAGCTTACTATAGAAGATAGATGTGCAAAAGTGGTTTATACTCCACAAAACAACCAGGATGTTGAACTTTGGGAAGGCGATCAGTTTGTTGGTTCAATAGTTTCAATTTTAGAGAAAAATTATTCTCGTGATTTTGTTGCTCGTGGCTATGTTAAAGTTGGAGATACTTATTATTATTCAAAAACAAGTTGCATTCGCAACGTTTCACAAATTGCTGATGCTTATATTGCAGATGCGAATAGTGGTTATTCTGAATTAGCTCCAGACTTAAAATCAAAAGTTGATGAATGGGCAGCGGCTAATGATGTTAAACCTGAAACAACAACTAAGCATGATCCATATGGTTCTGATATTTGGTAAAATAAAAACAAAAAAGAGTTCCTTTAAGGAACTCTTTTTTTAATTTACGCTTGTAATAGTATCGTTATTTTTATCTGATAAAAAAGTTTTGTTTTTTAAATAATATTGATATTCTTTTTTAGGTGAAACTCCAAAAAAAGAAGAATAAGCCCTATAAAATGCAGAATAATCAGTATAACCACAAAGTTTGCTAATCTCGGTTAAATTATGTTTGTAAACCATTAACGCCTTTGCATGCCACATTCTCATCGATTTTACTGCTTGATGAAATGGTTTGCCGTAAAATTGCTTTGTAACTTTATCAACATACCATTTCGAAACAAAAAACTTCTCGCAAATTTCTTCAGCAGTTATCATAGACATACAGTTGCTTGAAATATAGTCCCAAACCATAACTGAAAGATCATTTGTAGTGCTAGAAGATGAAGATGCATTTAATTCATCATAAGCAATATCAAGTTGAGAAATAATAGTTGAAACAACTGATAAAAAATGAATAAATCCAAGATTTTTGTTCGTATAAGATTTTAATATATCTACGATTTCACAAGCAGAAAAACTTTTTAAAACTTCTAATTTATAAACGTTTAATTTGCCTTTTTTAAAATTATCAAAAGCGCGTAAAAAATCGTTATCACCTTTAACTTCTTTAAATAAATTTTGATGAAAGGTTATTACTGTAAACGACAATATTTCTTCTGATTCAAAGCATTTAACCCTATAATTTTCAAATGGTTTTGCTATGAAAACATCTCCTCTTTTTAAAGAACCTATCTTATTGTTGCATAATATTTCAAAATTTCCTTGTGTTACCAAAATCATATGATAATCAGATGAATTTTTCGATCCATGAACATAAGAAGTCTTTGATGCTTTGAATTTCATAAATCTAATGCAAAGTTCCGGGTCATAAAACCCTTTTTCCGAAGTAATAACTTTTTTATCCATAATAATTCCTTAAATGTTTTTCTTCATAATAACATAAAAACTCTAACTTTGCAATATTTTTCTTTGTAAATAGCAATGTTAATTGTTTTTTAAAACGTTTATAATATAATTAACTAAATATAAGGAGAAATACTTATGAAAAAAATAATTTCTATTTTATTGGCAGTAATTTTATGCCTAACAGTATGCGTTGGTAGTGTAATTTCTGCAAACGAAACAGAGCCAGAATATTCTTATTATGGCAGAATTTTGGGTCTTGGTGACTCTTGGCTATGTGGCGTTGGCGCTAACCCTACAGTTAAAGTACCTGTAAAGGCCGCTGAAACACTTGGTTGGGAATATGGCTCATTAGCCGGCGCTGCAGGTGGTTGGTACACAGCAAACGTTGTTAATGTTATTAACCCAGAAAAAGAAAACAATGTTTATGAAGAAATGGTTGATGCTGATACAATCGTTATTCATGTTGGTACTAATGATTTTTGCGGAACACAACATTACACAACAAGTGTTAAAAATGGCACAAAAACATTTAAACAGTTGTATGATGCTCTTGAAACATCTTATATGACAAGAATCAATAGCATTATTTCTTCAATTAAAACTGCAAACCCAGATGCTCTTGTTCTTCTTGGCACTATGTGGTGTAGTCATACAAATGGCTATACTGACCGTCTTGCAGAACTCGAGGCAGAAGGTTTGACTGATGAAGAAATTGCTGCAATTTATGAAGATACAAGAAACTATTATCGTACACTTGCGCAAAAATCTGCAAATGCAAAATTAGCAGCAGTTGCAAATAGTGAAGAAAATGTAGTTTTGTTTGATGTTGATACATTGATGGGTTATGGCGAAGAAAAAGGCAATTCAACTTATGTTTCTTCAAATCGTCATCCTAAAGCATCAGGTTACGAATTGATGGCTAATGAAGTTGTTAAACTCATTAGAGAGTATTATGGTGAAGAAAATCCTACTTTCGCTCACCCTGTTACAACTCCATCAGAAGTAACAACTGCTACAACAACTACAACAACTACAACAACCACTACTGCACCAAGTCGGATCGTAGCCATCTCGTTCTGGGGGCCA
>JAZRPX010000072.1:0-9555 GCA_045649445.1 Acutalibacteraceae bacterium
ATTCCCGCCTTTACTTGCTACGCAACAATAAAATTATTCAAATTACTACGGATCACTCGCTGGCTATGGAACACATCCGCCGGGGACTTTTGACCAAGGCCGAGGCCGATCACTCCAAAATTCAAAACATTCTTTTCACCTGCCGCAGGAGTTTGCGATAAAATCTTGCCAACAGGTTCGGCACTCGGAACGCTTCTCACAATCTCAAAAACAAATCTTGCTCTTGTTTTGATATGTTCAGGTGATGATAAAATATCGCTATACATAAGCCCAACAAATTGAGGAACTTCATCGCTTTCAAAATACACTTGATTAGAAACCGGCGCTGTTGTAGTTGCAACTGTTGTTTCTTGAATATCAGGGTCTTCATTATTTTTCGATAAAAACCACAATCCACCAAACACCACTAACAACACAAGCGCAGTTGAACAAACAGAAATCGCAATAACTTTATTTCTATATTGTTTGCTTGCAACGGCTTTTATTTCACCTGTTTTTTGATTATACTTTGCGCTTAATTTTGGCGCAGAAGTTAATTCATTTCTAAATTCTTCAACTGTTTTCGCTCTATCTTCCGGCATAATTTCAAGCGCATTTGCAAGCGCAGAAAGAGCGTTGCCAGGTAATTCTTTTGCAAATTCAGCCGGAATAGTCATTTTATCTTCGGCAACTCTAACAGTTGCTTCTGGTGGTGGATTACCGATTAAAATTCTATACATTAATGCACCGAGCGCATAAACATCGGTCCAAGAGCCCTGTTCACCATCAAAACCATATTGCTCAATAGCCGCATAACCTTTATGCAAACTCGCTTTTAAATGAGTTCGAGCAGTTCGAGCATCAGGAATACAAAACTCTGTTAATCTTAATTTGCCATCTTTTCCAACTAAAATAGTATCAGGCGAAATACCCCTATGAACAATATCAACTGCATGAAGCGATGAAATTGTTGAAAGAAGCGGCATAATAAGAGGTCTAAACTGGTCATAAGTTAATATACCACCATTACGAAGCAAGAAATCACGCAATGTTATTGCTTCAACATACTCTGTTATATAATAAGCGGTACCATTTTCTTCAAAAATGTCATTAATATTCAAAAGACCATTAAAGCCATTCATTCTAGCGAGCGTTCTTGCAAGCGCGCAAAATTCTTGCTTTGAAGTATCAAAGCCATAACTATAATTATTAAAAGGTTTTACAAGGGCGTTAATCCTTTGAGCAAGACCATTTGGAAAAAACTCACGAATTCTTATCGGCTTTGACTCAAAAGCATCAAAACCAAGATATGTAATACCCTCGCCATTTTCATTCAAAACCTTGCCTACATAATATCTATTTTGCAATATATGTTTAATCGGCAAAGCATTTTCAGAATTTTCGCTATTAGAATCAAATTTACAATAAGGGCATTCTGGCGAAAAATCAGGTTTTTCACGCATACAACCAAAACAAAGCTTATCTAAATCTGCCATAACCTTCACCACCTAAATTTACTAATATTTATTATACCCCATACTTATATTTCACTTCAAGGAATATAACAAAACTGTAACATTCACAAAAAACATAAGGCGGCTTAAAACTTTAAGTCGCCCTTTTTTAATTATTCTTCTTCAGGTAAATTATCAAGATTGTGCCATACATTTTGCACATCATCATTATCATCAAGCATATCAAGAAGTTTTTGCATTTTTGTCATTGCTTCATCATCTGTAATGCTTGAGAATGTTGCAGGATAATATTCTGGCTCTGCAGACATAATCTTATAACCTTTTTCTGATAAAGCTGTGCTTATTTCACTAACTGAATTTGCATCAGTAATAACTTCAAAAACACCATCTTCTGCATTAAAGTCATCAGCGCCTGCTTCAAGAGCCGCTTCCATAACTTCATCTTCTGAAAGCCCTTCAGCATCAATTGCGATAAGACCACGGCGTGTAAACATAAATGTTACAGAACCTGGTGTACCAAGATTACCGCCACATTTATCAAAATAATGACGCATTTCACCTGCAGTACGATTACGGTTATCAGTTAAACATTCAACGATAACTGCGATACCTGATGGGCCATAACCCTCATAAAGACAGTTTTCATAAGTTGAAGTATCACCCTCGCCTGATGCTTTTTTAATAATTCTTTCAATATTATCATTAGGCACATTAAGAGATTTAGCTTTTGCAATACAATCTCTCAATTTTGAGTTTACATTAGGGTCAGGACCGCCTGCTTTTACAATTACAGACATCTCTCTGCCGATTTTAGTAAAAATTTTTGCTCTTGCCGCATCATTTGCGCCTTTTTTTCTTTTAATATTATTCCACTTGGAATGTCCAGACATATTTTTAGTCTCCTTTAAATATTTTAACTTTTGGTATTATAACACACTCTTTTAACTTTTTCAACCCTACATATTTACAGGGTAAACGCCTTTTTCTGTCATATCAGCGATGGCTTTTACAACATCTTCTTTATCTTCAATATATGTCATACCATACCATTTATCATTTGTTTTAAAAACTGTTGTTTGCGCTTCGCCCTTTGCCATCATATCATTAACTGCAAACGGCAAATAAAACTCTGCTTTTAAAGGATTTTCTTTTGCAGTTGTTTTAAGAAAATCTACAAACAATTCTTCTAAATGGTCTAACATATCTTTTGAAAAGCCCCAAGCGTTCATAGAAACAGGTGTATTTTCATCTAAACTTTCAAAAGTTTTACCACCATCTTCTGAAAAGGCAGGTTTTCCATCAACAATTTCAATATGTGTGCGTTCAACAAGCCCTGTGAGTTTTCCGTTTTCATCAACACTTGCAACGCCACGAGAAACCGAGCCGTTTTCTGTTAAAGTGTTTTTAATAATATATGCAGCCATAGCAAACTGCATTTTATCGCATTTTTGCTCTTGCTTTAGAAAATCAGCTAAAACTTTATAACTTTCTGCACCGTAAAAATCATCGGCATTGATAACCATAAACGGTTCTTTAACAGCATCTTTACAACAAAGAATTGCATGGCCTGTTCCCCATGGTTTTTCTCTGCCTTCTGGAACAGAAAATCCTTCTGGCAACTTATCTAACTCTTGAAAAACATACTCAACATCATATTTTGATGCTAAACGATTACCGATAAGTTCTTTAAATTCTTTTTCAATTTGCTTTTTTATAACAAAAACAAATTTTTTAAATCCGGCTTTATAAGCATCATAAACAGAATAATCTATAATCATTTGACCATTTGGGCCTACCGGTGTTAACTGTTTTAAGCCACCAAATCGGCTTCCCATTCCTGCTGCCATAATAACTAAAGTTGGTTTCATAAGTTTACCTCTTTTTAAAATATATAATCATTCTATCACAAAGCAGAATATTTATCAAGAAATATTAAATTTTTTTCAAATTTTTATTGAAAAATTTTACATTTGAATATATAATGATATTAATGTATTTTTATTCTTGAAAGGATAGTTTTATGTCTATTTTAATTACCGGTGGTTGTGGTTATATTGGTAGCCACACTTGTGTTGAAATGTTAAAATCAGGTTATGACATTGTTGTTATTGATAATTTTTATAATTCTTCTATTGAAGCTTTAAACAGAGTTAAAGAATTATCAGGAAAAGATTTTCCGTTTTATGAATGTGATATTCGTGATGCAGAAGGCCTTAGAAAAGTTTTTTCTGAAAACAAAATCGATGTTGTTATTCATTTTGCAGGGCTTAAAGCAGTTGGTGAATCTGTTCAAAAGCCACTTGAATATTTTGATAATAACGTTAACGGTACATTAGTGCTTTGCGATGTTATGCGTGAATTTGGTTGCAAGAGAATGGTATTTAGTTCATCTGCTACTGTTTATGGCAATAGCAACCCTTCTCCACTTGTTGAAACTATGAAAACAGGTGAGGTTACTAACCCTTACGGCAGAACAAAATTTATGATTGAATGTATTTTGCAAGACCTTTGCGTTTCTGATGATGAATGGTCGGTTGTTTTGCTTCGTTACTTCAATCCAATCGGCGCTCACGAGAGTGGCAGAATCGGTGAAGACCCTAACGGAATTCCAAACAACCTTATGCCATATATTTCACAAGTTGCTATTGGCAAGTTGCCTTGTCTTTCTGTTTTTGGCGATGATTATGATACCCCTGATGGCACTGGCGTTAGAGATTATATTCACGTTGTTGATTTGGCTAAAGGTCATGTTTGCGCAGTTGATTATGCGCTTAAAAACAACGGCGCAGAAGCTATTAACCTTGGAACAGGCGTTGGATATAGCGTTTTAGACCTTGTTAATGCATTTATCAAAGTTAATAATATTGATGTGCCTTATAAAATAGTAGAGCGTAGACCTGGCGATGTTGCTACTTGCTATTCTGACCCTAAAAAAGCGAAAGAACTTCTTAACTGGGAAGCAAAATTCGGTGTTGAAGATATGTGTAGAGACACTTGGAATTGGCAATCAAAAAACCCTCAAGGTTATAAAAAATAATATTTAATAATTTAAAAATCCTATCTCAAAATGAGATAGGATTTTTGTTTTAGCAATATGTCCTTCTTACTTTTTATTATCATTGAATTATAGAAAGAGAGGTGATATAATGGGATTGTTAGAAGATATTTTAACTGCTTCAATAAACAACAAATCATTATTGCCAAGAATCAAAAAACGACGGGCTTGTCTTTGTAACTTACGACCACTATCATACATTTTATGAAATTATTTAAAGGAGTGAAAACATGAAAATAATTGAGTTGGATTTAACAGATTGCAAATATTTAGATGAATTACACGAGAGAATTCGAGTTGCCTTTAACTTTCCAGAATGGTACGGAAAAAACTGGAGCGCTTTTTGGGATTTGTTATGGAGCGAATGTGATGCAGACAAGGTTATAATCAAAGGTGAAAATGATTTAACTGATGAACTTAAAATTGTTTTAGCAAAGCTTCATCAAATTTTAGATAGAAATATTGAGCAGCGCAAAACTAATAATCTTAATAACTTTTCCTATGAAATTATTTAAATCTTAACAATCTAAAACCAGCAACCTTTCGGTTGCTGGTTTTTTATTATATCTTATTCCAAATAACGCCTTCACGGGTGTCTTTGATTTCAATGCCCATTGCCAAAAGTTCTGCACGAATTTCATCTGCTAAAGCGAAGTTTTTCTCTTTCTTTGCCGCTGCACGCTCTGCGATTTTTGCTTCAACAACCGCTGACAATTCATCATCAACTTCTGTTTCTTGAGTTTGTGCAAAAGCAGTTTTTACAAGGTCTAAACACAAAACTTTATCAAAATCTTCTACTAAATAAAGTTTTGTTGCATCAGATATATCTGCTTTTAAAACATCATAAAGCGCTGTGATTCCAAGAGAAGTGTTAATATCATTATCAAGCGCCTCTTTGAATTTTTCGATATATGGTTTTGCGCTATTCATATCTGGCTCGCCATCATTTTTCAAAGTTGCGATTTTTGCAATCAACTTTTTATAAGCTGCTGCCGCATTATCCATACCTTCCCAAGAGAAAACAAGACTCTTTCTATAATGAGAATTAAGGCAGAAATATCTATAAACGAGTGGATTATAGCCCTTTTCTTCTAAAAGTGAAACTGTTAAAAATTCGCCTTTAGATTTACTCATCTTGCCCGAATTTGTGTTAAGATGCAAAACGTGGAACCAGTAGTTACACCATTTGTGGCCAAGGTATGCTTCTGACTGCGCAATTTCGTTTGTGTGATGTGGGAAAGCATTATCAATACCACCACAGTGAATATCAAGATGCTCACCCGAATGTTTAACAGAAATTGCCGAACATTCAATATGCCAACCAGGGTAACCAACGCCCCAAGGGCTATCCCATTTTAACTCCTGGTCATCAAATTTTGACTTTGTAAACCAAAGAACAAAGTCGGTTTTGTTGCGTTTGTTTGTATCTTCAAAAACGCCTTCTCTAACGCCAACTTCAAGGTCTTCAGCATCATATTTATTAAAAATATAATATTCATCTAATTTTGATGTATCAAAATAAATGTTTCCACCTGATTCATAAGCGTAACCTTTTTCGAGTAGCGCTGTAATCATATCAATAAACTCTTTGATACAATCAGTTGCCGGCTCAACAACATCAGGGCGTTTGATATTAAGTTTTTCGCAATCTGCAAAGAAAGCATCTGTATAAAATTTTGCAATTTCCATTACAGTTTTCTTTTCTCTTTTTGCGCCTTTAAGCATTTTATCTTCGCCTGTGTCTGCATCAGATGATAAATGCCCAACATCAGTTATATTCATAATTCTTTTTACATCGTAACCACTGTAACGAAGATATTTTTCTAAAATATCTTCCATAATATAAGTTCTCAAATTGCCGATATGAGCAAAGTGATAAACGGTAGGTCCGCAAGTGTACATTGAAACCTTGCCAGGATCATTCGGTTTAAATTCTTCCTTTTGTCTTGTAGCTGTATTATATAAATTTAACATTTTATTCTCCTATAATCTCAAAATTAGTGTTATTAAAATTAACTTTCGCGTGTTTTATACATAAACCGTGTGGTATTGTATCGTGATGGAAAAGCGAGCCGTGATTTTTACCATCATTCACATCTTCGTAAGTTAACTGTTTAAACGTGCTATTTGTAATATAAATGTTTTCAAGTGGAACATCTTTTCTACCAACAATATGTGGCATTCTAAACCCAGATGCGTGAATATTATCAAAATACAAATCCTTGATACCTTTGCAAAGGGTGTTTTTATGATTGCCAACATTGATATGAATTAAACTATCATAGCCCTTTTGCATAACGATATTGTTAAAATGTAAGTTTGAAATATCAGTTTCTTCAATACCTTGGTCTGGCCAACGCTCATTATCTGCATTTACAGGGAGCGAAATTGAAACACCTGTTGTGCAATCAGTCATAGTAAGGTTTGAGAAATTGCAGTTTCTAATAACGCCATCATTAAGCCAAGCAATTCTAATGCCTGCTGCATGAGAATGAAGATTGCAGTTTGTAATGCTTACATTTTCGCAAACTTTTTTCTCACTTAATGATGCGTTGTTTGCTCTTACAACAAGTGTATCATCAGAACAAGTTAAGTTGCAATCAGAAACACAAACATTTCTACTTGAATTTATATGAATACCATCATTATTTGGCATATCAAGGTTGCATTCAACTTTAATGCCACGAATGTTAACGCAATCACAATCGTGAATCCAAAAAGTCCAACCGGCAGTTTCATTAACATAAAAGCCATCAGTAATTTTAACGTTTTTACAACCTGTAAAGAAAACAACTCTCGGTGGCGTTGGTTTATCAACACGTTTGTAAGGCATATAGTAATTCTCTGCTTTTTCAACAAATTTTTCGCCTGAGCAATAGATTTTACCCATACCACTAATTGCGATGTTTTCACATTCATCTGCAAGAATGAAACAAGCATTTCTGCCACGAGGTAACATTTTACTATCAACATGTTTCACATCATTTTCAGGGTAATCGTCAATTTCTTTTGAGCCAACAAGAGTAGCGCCTTGTTCAATAAAAAGTTCAACGTTACTTTTAAAATGTATAGTGCCTGAAACATATTCGCCGTTTGCAATTAAAACTCTGCCACCACCGTTTTTTTGACATTCATCAATAGCTAATTGGATAGCGACAGTATTTAAAGTTTTATTATCACCAACTGCGCCGAAATCTCTTATATCAAAAACATTACTTTTCATCTGTTTTCTCCGCTAATTTCTTTTCAAGCGTTTGGATTTTATATTCTAACTCGCAAATTTTTTGAGAAACAGGGTCTGGAATATGAATATGGTCAAGGTCGTGTAAATTACGCTCGCCATTTACTCTTACAACCCTTGCAGGAATACCAACTGCAGTTGAATTAGGTGGAATTTCGTTTAATACCACTGCGCCTGCTGCGATTTTCGAGTTATCTCCAACTTTAAACGGACCTAAAACTTTTGCGCCCGAGCCGATAATAACATTATTGCCTATAGTTGGGTGACGTTTGCCGGTATCTTTACCTGTACCACCTAAGGTTACGCCTTGATACACAACCACATCATCACCGATAATAGCAGTTTCACCGATTACAACGCCTGTGCCGTGGTCGATAAAAAATCTTCTACCGATTGTAGCGCCTGGGTGAATTTCTATATTAGTTTTTTTAACGCATCTTTGCGAAATCCATCTTGCTAAAAAGTAATGCTTATGGCGATAAAACCAATTTGCTTTACGATACATTCTTACTGCTTTAAGACCTGGATAAAGAAAAAATATCTGCCAGAACGATGTTGCAGCAGGGTCATTCGCTTTGACTGTTGCAATATCTTCTTTTAATCTTTCAAACATATTATTCTCTCCTTTCTAATAAAAAAAACTCCGTCAGAAAAAATCTGACGGAGGCAAATACTTAAATTCACGGTTCCACTCCGAGAAAAATCTCATCTTACCTTTTAACGGTGGCGAGCCGAGCAAAGATACTAACATTTCCCTTTGCCAACAACAAGGCGCACTTCACTTTTCCACAGTTATACTTGCTTTCAGCCGCTGACAAGTACTCTCTAAAACTGATTTTAAAAACCTACTCTACCTTGTTTTAGTTTTTAGTCTTTATATATTTAGTTTACCACACTTTTTCAAAAAAAGCAAACTATTTATTAGGATTTATAAATTCTTTATTATCAATAATATATGTTACACCTGCAATGAGTGTTAAAACTGCAGTAATCCATAAAAGAACAGTTGAAACAATGCCAAACACTGTAATATATACAGATGGAATGAAGCTAAACGCTTCAAACACACCCATAAAGAAGATAATAGTACAAATTGTTACCATTTGAACAACTGTTTTAAGTTTTCCATAGATATTAGCTGCAACAACCTTGCCATTTGAACTTGCTGCAAGGCGAACACTCGTTACAACAAATTCACGAAGCAAAATAATAAACAACACCCATTCAATACCTGCGCCGATTCTCAAAAAGCAAAAAACAATGAAAGCCGCAGTTGTTAACGCTTTATCTGCAATTGGGTCTAAAAATTTGCCAAAATCGGTTATTAAATTTTGCTCGCGAGCAATTTTACCATCAAAATAGTCAGTAATCGATGCCGCAATAAACACCAAAAACGCTACAAAATAATGATAAGGGAAATTTATCATCATAAGCGCCATAAAAATAGGGGTTAAAATAAATCTTATAATTGTTAACTTATTTGGTAAATTCATATCTCTTCTCCTAATAAATCGTAATCTATACGGTCATATATATTAAGTTCAACAAAATCGCCAGGGTTATATGTTTTCTCGCTCATAAAATAAACTTTGCCATCAATGTCAGGCGCATCCATTTTACTTCTGCCAAAATAACACTTATTCATTCTGTCATAACCTTCAACAAGCACTTGTTGAGTTGTACCGATGAAACTTTCAGCAATTTCATCATTTACAACAGACTGCTCTGCCATAATAACTTCAAGCCGACGCTCTTTAACATCTTCATCAATTTGATTATCAAACTCTGCCGCAGGGGTATCTTCT